>NZ_JAMYLG010000007.1:0-248365 GCF_040317865.1 Mesorhizobium sp. M1365 | reverse complement strand
AATCAGCAGCAGCAAACAGAATCCGCTCCGGCCGAGCAGATCGCTCCAGCCGAGTCCGAGCAACCCCGCAAGAAGCGGCGCAATCAGCAGCAGCAAACAGAATCCGCTCCGGCCGAGCAGATCGCTCCAGCCGAGTCCGAGCAACCCCGCAAGAAGCGGCGCAATCGGCAGCAGATCGAAGCGGCCCCATCGGAACAACCGGCCGAGCAGGCAGCGCCGGCAAACGACAACCAGCCCAACGTCAACCCGCGCAAGAAGAAGCAAAAACAGAACCAGCAGATCGAGGCTGCCCCGGCAGAACAGGCTCCGACTGTCGAGCCCGGACAAAAGCCGGGCAAGCGCAAGAAGCCTGCTGAATTGACCGGACCCGCCACGGAGGCGGAAGGCCAGCCGGCGCCGACCAATAAGGAAGCGACCCCACAGGCCCAACCGGCTCCGATCGAGCAGCAGGCCGCTCCCGTCCAGGGCGAACAGCCCCAGGACAAGATCAAGAAACGTGGCAAGAGGCCTGTCGGCGAACAGCCGGTGACAGGAGAGCAACAGCCCTCGACCGGCGAACAGCCTTCGACTGGCCAGGCCGCGCCGGTCCAGGGTGAAAATCCGGTCCAGGGTGAAGCCCAGGCCAATCCGAACGAGGCACCTGTTCTGGACAGCCAGAAGGATGTCTTGCGCAAGCGCAAGGGTGGCAAGGAGCGCGGCCAAAATGCCGGTAAGCAGCAGGGCAACCAGCCCGCCCAGCAGGGCGAGAACCAGGTGGAAGCCCCGAAGCCGGCTCCGGTCGATCAGGGGCCGCCACCCACCGACGACCGGGCAGCCCAGCGGGAGATCAAGCCTGAAAAGATCGTTCCGGTGACCGAGGAAAAAGGCAAGCGCGTCGAGCGTGCGCCGGACGTCGAGGATGTTCGTCGTCGTCCGCGCCCCCAGGGCGCCAACGTCGTCAGGGAATTCGGCGACCGCGTTATCCTCCAGTTCAACAACCAGACGTTCGTCGAAAGCAGCGATGCACCGCGCATGCACCGCGGCGCCAGGAATGTCTATTATGAGGACCTGTCGGGCGATCGCACCCGGGAAATAGTCGAGCGTGACAATGGTGTCCGGATCGTCACCATCCGCAACCGCTACGGCGACGTCATCCAGCGTTCACGCATCGCGCCCGACGGCCGCGAATATGTGCTGAGCTATGTCGACGAGCGGAACTATGACGACGATGCAGACTGGCGCGACCCGGGCGACGACCTGCCGCCGATGCGCCTTACCATCCCGCAAGAGGAATACATTCTGGATTCCGAAGAGGTCGAGGATCCGGACGACTACTACACCTTCCTCGAACGGCCGCCGGTCGAGAGGGTCCAGCGCCTCTATTCGATCGACGAGGTCAAGCGCTCGGCCCGCGTGCGCGACATCGCCCGCCGCATCGACCTCGACACGCTCAACTTCGAATTCGGTTCGGCCTCGATTTCCGACACCGAGGTCCAGAAGCTGGAGGGTGTTGCCAACGCCATGGACAAGCTGCTGAAGAAAAACCCGGCCGAGAGCTTCCTGATCGAGGGCCATACCGACGCTGTCGGCACACCGGAAGCGAACCTTGCTCTGTCCGACCGCCGCGCCGAGGCGGTCGCCGAAGCCTTGACCAACGCCTTTGGCATCCCGCCGGAGAACCTGACGACGCAGGGCTATGGCGAGGAGTATCTCAAGGTTAACACGTCGGGACCCAACCGCGAGAACCGCCGCGTCGCCATCCGCCGGATTACACCCCTGGTAGCGCCTGTGGCCAGCGCCCAATAAACCGCAATGTGAACCGCGCGATTTGATCAACCATTGAATCGCGCGGTCATCAATCTTGAAACGCGCGGTTACCCATCCCAGATTCTGGAAAGGGCGTTCCCTGCCCTGTCCCGACTCCAGCGGGACACACGAGCCCCGCCGGTTCCCCTCCCCGGCGGGGTTTCGTTTTTTTGAAACCTTGCAAACCGCCGCAGCCTGCCCGAAATACGGCACTCCGATAACGGAGCCCGAATCGCCGCATGAAGCGCCTCGAACTCGCCATCGAATCGATCATTCTCGCCTCGCGCTGGCTGCTGGTCGCCTTCTATCTCGGACTGGGTGCGGCACTTGCCATCTATGCCGTGTCCTTCGGCAACAAGCTGTTCGAGTTCGTCTCCGTTGCCTTCACGCTCGATGACACCGACACCATCCTGAAAATACTCGGCCTCATCGATGCCGCGCTGGTCGCCTCACTGGTGGTGATGGTGATCATCTCGGGTTACGAAAACTTCGTCAGCCGCTTCGATGAAAATGACGGCAAGGTGCATTGGCTGGGCACGATCGATGTCGGCTCGCTGAAGGTCAAGGTCGCCTCGACAATCGTAGCGATCTCCTCGATCCACCTCTTGCAGGTGTTCCTGAACTCGGTCTCCTACACGACCGACCAGCTGATGTGGCTGACCATCATTCATCTGGCCTTCGTTCTGTCGGCACTGATGCTTGCCTATATCGACCGGCTGATGGGTCTTGGCAAAGCCAAGAAAGCCGAAGACTGAGCACACGTCTGTGCCGGTCTTTAAGAGATATGCCTGTCAGCTAGATACTTTCCGTCAGTAGATACCTTTGATTTTGGTATCCGTCCGGCCGAACACCTCGTCCGGCACAAAAAAGTCGCCGGCGAGCGGGCCTGTCGCACCCGGCGCATAGGCCGAGAAATCGCTGACGCCCTCAGCGCGCAGCACTTCTTCGTCAATGTAGAAATTGCCGGTCGCCTCACGCGACGGCCTGACCAGGATGGCGTATGCCGCATCGGCCATGATGTCGGGCGAACGGCTCATCGCCGCCACCGTCGCCCCGCCCAGGAGGTTACGCACCGCCGCCGTGTCGATGGTCGAGATCGGCCATAGCGAATTGACCGCAATGCCGTCCCTGGCGAACTCGGCGCTCATGCCCAGCGTGCACATCGACATGCCGAACTTTGCCATCGTGTAGGCGACATGGTTCTTGAACCACTTGGCCTTCATGTCGAGCGGCGGCGCCAGATTCAAGATGTGAGGATTTTCCGCCAACCTCAAGTGCGGAATGCACATTTTGGAGACGAGAAAAGTGCCGCGCGTGTTGATCTGGTGCATCAGATCGTAGCGCTTCATATCGGTCTCCAACGTGCCGGTAAGCTGGATGGCACTGGCGTTGTTGACGCAGATATCGACGCCGCCGAACCGCTCCACGGTCTTGGCGACCGCCTCGGCGACCTGTTCTTCATCCCGAATGTCGCACAGCGCCGGCAGCGCCTTGCCGCCGGCCTGCTCGATCTCGTGCGCCGCCGTGTAGATCGTCCCGGGCAGCTTCGGATGCGGCTCGGCGGTCTTGGCCGCGATCGTCACATTGGCGCCATCGCGCGCGGCGCGCAGCGCAATCGCCAGCCCGATGCCGCGCGACCCGCCGGAGATGAAAAGCGTCTTTCCCTTGAGCGACATCCTTGCGCCTTCCTGCAACATGAAAGACACGATCCTTGCGCGGCTGAGAACCGCCGCGCAAGGCCCAACACACCGCATGCGGGTTACGCTGCGTCGGCCTTGAGACAATCTGAACTAGACCAGCACCAGGCCCTGCCGCATGGCGATGGCAATCGCATCGGTGCGGTTGGCGGCACCGAGCTTCGTCAGGATCGCTGCGACATGGAACTTCGCCGTATGCACGGAGATGTTCAGCCGCCGCGCGATGACCTTGTTGGGGGCGCCCTCGGCCAGCAGCGCCAGCACCTCGCCTTCCCGCGGCGAAAGCGTCGGCCGGACGATATGCTCGTCAGTCGGTTCCTCTTCGAACCGGTCGCTGCCATGGAAGGTCAAATCGTGATGCAGATCGGATAGAGCATGACTGTCACGCGAAATCCGGTAGCCCGCAGCCGCGAGCCGCGCGGCGGCGGCGATCAGCAACTCGTCCGCTTGCACCGGCAGCACGGCAAATACTGTATCGGCCGGCCGTTCACGGGCCGCTCGCGACGATAGCAGCACGCGAGGCATAGCCGCGTCGACGAGCCCGCCTTGTAGCCCATGATCATCGACGATGGCGACATCCGCCGCCTCACGCCCGTCGACTTCGCCGGCCAGAACCGGCCGCAGATCATCGGTCGCGGCGAGAATGGCGGACAGACTTCGCGTGCGCTCGGCGTCACCGAGCGCGATCAGCACCGTCAGCCGTCTGCCAGCGACCTCACCGCTTACCATCTATCCCTCAGCTCAGTGGCTTTTCACCGATGGTCAGGGAAACCTCACGATTCTCGCCGCCGCGCACCACGCCGAGTGTCACCAAGGCACCGGCGCTGTCCGGCCCGAGCTTGCGGATCAGCTCGCGCGGGCCATGCACCGTCTCTGCGTTCCACGACACGATGATGTCGCCGAGACTGAGACCGGCTGATTTCGCCGGCCCGTTATCGTCGAGACTCATCACCATGGCGCCCTGTGTATCACCATTGCGGACCGGATGCAGGCCGGCGCCAAGATAGCCGCGCGCCACATGACCCTTCTCGCGCAGCGTCGTGACTGCCCGCTCGATCGTTTCGTAAGGCATGACCAGCGCCCGCCGGCGTGGCCCGAACAGCAGCATGCCGATCAGTCCGCCCTTGGCGTCGAGCACAGGGCCACCCTCGAAACGGCCGCCGGCATTGACGGCAAGGTTGATGCGCCGGTCGATCGTGCCACCGCGCATTGAACGCCAGGCCGGGCCGACCTCGCCGACCGTGCCGAAGGTAGCGAGCGAGGTGCCGTCGCTATTGCCCGCCACGACCACCAGGTTGCCCGGCCGCACCGCATCCGCCTTTACCAGTGACGGGGCGGCCGGCGCGCCGGCCGGTTTCAAAACGGCCGTGCCGGTGGACGGGTCGCGGCCGACCAGTTCCGCCTTGACGGCTTCGCCCGAAGAAAACGTCAGCTCGATCTCCTCGCCGGCCTCGACCGCCTCCTCGGCAGTGACGAAATAGCCGTCCCGCCAGTGGAAAGCAGTTGACGTCCGGTGGTGCGTCGCGAAGCTGGCCGTCGCTGGTGCCGCGGCTGCCGCGATGTCGGCAATGGCGTCGGAAAACGTGCTCAGATTGAAATCGCTCATGATTTGTCTCCTGGGTTCTTCGTGACCCAGATATCGCCCGGCAGGGCGTTGGCGGATACTCGCCTGACGGCTAGTTGGGCATTTGACTGGCCATCTGGTCAGGTCGCGGCCGGTCCGGCCGCTCCGCACATATAGGCATTGTTCATCTTGTTCCAAACGGAGCCTTCGGATGGCCCTGCCCGCCCAGCAATTGCAATATGACGATGCCCTTCTCGATGCCTATTCGGCGACGGTCGCCGATGCCGTCGACCGCATCGGGCCCGCTGTCTGCCGCATCGAGCGCATCGGTGGCCCCGGCGGCCATGGCTCCGGCTTCGTCATCGCGCAGGACGGGCTGGTCGTCACCAACTTCCACGTCGTCGGCGATGCGCGCAGCGTACGCGTGTCAATGCCGGACGGCGCCTCCAGGGAAGGCCGCGTGCTCGGCCGCGATCCCGACACCGACATTGCGCTGGTGCGCGCCGACGGCAACTTTGCGGACGTCGCGCCGCTTGGCGATTCCAAGCGATTGAGGCGCGGCCAGATTGCTATTGCTATCGGCAATCCGCTCGGCTTCGAATGGACCGTCACCGCTGGCGTCGTCTCGGCACTCGGCCGCTCGATGCGTGCCTCCACCGGCCGGCTGATCGACGACGTCATCCAGACCGACGCCGCGCTCAACCCCGGCAATTCTGGCGGACCGCTGGTGTCCTCGGCTGGCGAGGTGATCGGCGTTAACACCGCGATGATCCACGGTGCGCAAGGCATCGCCTTCGCGGTTGCCTCCAACACCGCCAATTTCGTCATCTCGGAAATCATCCGCTTCGGCCGTGTGCGCCGTGCCTTCATCGGCGTTTCCGCCGACACCACCAACCTGCCGCGCCGCGCAGCCCTTTTGTCGCAAGTATCGAGCAGCACGGCGGTGCGCCTGCGCACCGTCGAAAAGAACAGCCCGGCGGCCAAAGCCGGCCTCAGGGAAGGCGACATTATTGCCGCCATCGACGGCCGCCCGGTCACCGGCGTCGACGATCTGGTGCGCATGCTCGACGCCGAGCGCATCGGCCGCGAGACACTGTGCACGGTGGTGCGCCGCTCCGGCATTACTCAGGTCACCGTGATGCCGTTGGCGCGGGCGAGTTAGCGCGCCGCAGCACCCTGCGCATATTGCGCCATAAATTCTGGGCTCGGCGGGATCGGCCTGATCACGTCGATCAGCACGCCGTTGGGATCCCTGGTGATGAAATGACGCTGGCCGAAGGGTTCGTCGCGCAGCGTTCGCAGGATCGGCAGGCCAGCGGCGGTGATCCGCTCACAGATGGCATCCGGATCCCTGACCTCGAAATTGATCAGCAGGCCAGATGTGCGGCCCCGCCCTTCCTCCGGGATCGTCTCATGATCGCCCTGGACGATGCCGAGGTTGACGCGGCGATCTTCGGCTGAGCGCAGATGCACGTACCAGTAGGCCTCAAACAGCGGCTTGAAGCCGAAATGCGCAACATAAAAGGCTGCCGTGCCGGCAACGTCGCTCGTCATCAGCACCGGATAATAGCTCGTCGTCCTCATCTTTCCTTCTCCCGGCAAATAACATACAGTCTGCATGTAAATGGCAATAACATACAGGCTGCATGTATGCAACAAGGATCCGCTCGTCGCTCCAACCGTGATCGCACCGAGGCGACACGCGCTGAGCTCATCGCCGCGGCTCGCAAACTGTTCACCGAAAAGTCCTATGCCGAGACCGGCACACCCGAGATCGTCGCCGCTGCCGGCGTCACGCGCGGCGCGCTCTATCATCACTTTGCCGACAAGCAGGCGTTGTTTGCCGCTGTGGTCGAACAGGAGGCGCAAGCCGTCTCGGAAGAGATCGAACGCGCGTCGCCGCCTTCGCTATTTGCCCGCGATGCGCTGATTGCCGGCTCGGATGCCTATCTGGCTGCCATGCGTGCGCCCGGCCGTACGCGGCTCTTGCTGCTTGACGGCCCGGCCGTGCTCGGCCGCGCCGCCATGGATGCGATCGACAATCGCCATGGCAACCGTTCGCTGCGCGACGGCCTTGTTGCCGCGATGCGCTCGCACTCCATGACGAGACTGCCTGTGGAAGCACTGACCGCTTTGCTCGCAGCCGCCTTCGACCGCGCAGCGCTCGCAATCGAAACTGGAGCATCGATCGAGGACTATCGCGCCGTTCTCATGGCGCTGATCGACGGCCTGTCTCCGGCTCCTCCTCAGGTATCTCACCCGGTTCGAACTCGTTGAAACAGCCTAGCTGGCGCTTGAACTGGTCGATCAGCCAGGCGGCCGCCGGTTTCGGGCTGCGATCGGCGCGGTGCATGGCATAGAGCGGCGAGCGGACTTCGCTGTAAGGCTCGAGATCGAGTTCGACGAGCCGCCCGGTCGCCAGATCATCGGCGATGAGCCATCGCGGCAGCCCGCCCCAGCCCAGCCCCTCGCGCATCAGCACGTGCTTGGTGCGCACATCCGTCAGCCGCCAGGTGCGGTAGGCGAAGACGCCATAGTCACGCCCGCGCGTACGCTCGGACTGGTCCGAGACGACCAGTTGGATGTGTTCGCGGACATCCTCTAGCGCCACTGGTCTCGGCAGCAGCGCCAGAGGGTGATCAGGCGCTGCGGCTGGCACCAGGGAGAAGAAGCCGATGCGAAGCAGATTCACGTCCGTCTCACCCAGAAGCCCCCCGATGCCGAGATCGGCCTGTCCGCCGACAACATGATCGAGGATAAGGCCAAGCGAGCCGATATGCAGACGCAGCGTCACGGCCGGGAACTGCGCCTCGAATGCCTTTAGCACCCGAACCAGCACCGGCGACGGTAGCGTCACGTCGACCGACAGCGTCACTTCCGCCTCCAATCCCTGCCGGTATCCGTCGACACGCGAGCGGATGCGTTGCAGCACGCCGACCATGCGCCGCGCATCTTCCAGCGTCGCCTTGCCGACATCGGTCAGTTGCGGTTCACGCGTGCCCTCGCGCTCGAACAGCTTCAGCCCGAGCTGCGCTTCGAGGTTGGCGATGGCGTAGCTGATCACCGATTGCGCGCGATTCAATTTGCGCCCGGCGGCCGAGAAGCTGCCGGTCTCGGCCACCGCAACCAGGATCTGCAGTTGGTCAAGCGTCGGGTTCGGTTGCATCGTTCAATCCACATTTTAGATGGATAATATACAAAATATACCAGTTTTTCAAATGGGTCTGCGCACACATATCTGCCGGGAGATTTTGATCCAACCCTGGAGACCCCATTATGTCCATCCTTCTTGTCACATCGAGCCCGCGCGGCGCTGCCTCACACTCGACCCGTATTGCTACTGAATTCGCCGAAAAGCTTGTTGCCGCCGATCCGTCGAACACGCTTGTCGTGCGCGACCTCGTCGCCAATCCGTTGCCGCACATCGATGCCGATTATGCGACCGGCATCTACACGCCGGCCGAAGCGCGCACCTCGCGCCAGGCCGAAGTCGTTGGCGTCTCCGATGTCGTGCTGGATGAACTGTTCGCCGCCGATTCGGTGATTCTCGCCACCGGCTTCATCAACTTCAACATCTCCTCGACGCTGAAGTCCTGGGTCGATCACATTGCCCGTTCCGGCAAGAGCTTTGCCTATGGCGAGAACGGCCCCAAGGGCCTCGTCACCGGCAAGAAGGTCTACATCGTGCTGGCTTCGGGCGGCATCTATTCCGAAGGTGCGGCCGTGCAGTTCGATCACGCCATTCCCTACCTGCGCAGCGTGCTTGGCTTCCTCGGCATGACCGATCTCGAGGTCATCCGCATCGAAGGAGTCGGTATGGGCGCCGATGCGGTGGCAGCAGCGCTGGCCAAGGCCTCGACCAAGGTCGACGCCATTGTGGCCGCGACCGGTAATGCCGAGCGCGTCGCCACCGCGGCGTAAAGCGTCAGGATCGTCTGAATTGTACAAGGGCAGGCGCCCGGCGCCTGCCCTTGTTGTCGTTGGCGACAACCTATTGTGGTGGGCCACACAACCGCCATTGGTTATTCCGCTTGTCTGCGCTATCGGTCGCGGATGTTCCTTTCCGTTGCCACAACGCACCGTCCGGCCACCGATCTCGGCTTCTTGCTGCACAAGCATCCGGATCGCCTGCACGAGACCGACCTGTCTTTCGGCAAGGCGTGGCTGTTCTATCCCGAGGCAACCGAAGAGCGTTGCGAGGCTGCACTCCTGCTCGACGTCGACCGGGTGGGACTGGTGCGAGGCAAGGGCCAGTCAGAAGGCTTGCTAGACCAATTTGTGAACGACCGGCCTTACGCTGCATCATCCTTCCTGTCGGTGGCGCTGAACAAAATGCTGCGGACGGCGATGACCGGTATATCGAAGGAGCGCCAGGAACTAGCCGACAGCGAACTGCCGCTGGAAGCCGTGGTCACGCCACTGCCAACGCGCGGCGGTGAGGTTCTGGTTCGAAGTTTGTTCGAACCCTTGGGCTGGACAGTCGATCTGACGCCAATCGAAGGAATCGGGGGTGCTGCGGGCGAGCCCCGATACGGCCATCTGAAGCTGACCGGCACGGGCTGGCTCAGCGCCTTGTTGAACCACCTCTATGTGCTGATCCCGGTGATGGACGATGCCAAGCATTACTGGGTCGGCGAAGCAGAGATCGACAAGCTGCTGTCCAAAGGCGAAGGCTGGCTGGAAAACCATCCGGCCAAAGACCTGATCGTGCGCCGCTATCTGGGCAATCGCCGGGCTTTGGCCCGCATCGCCCTGGAGCGGCTGGCTCCCGAGACGGCTGGCGAGGCACAACCTGCCGAGCCGCGCGTTACGCCCGAGGAAGCGCTGGAGACGCCTATCCGGCTCAACGATCTGCGCATGGACGCAGTTGTCCACGCCATTCGGGCGACGCGAGGAACCACGGTTGCGGACCTGGGATGCGGTGAAGGCAAGCTGCTCGACAGGCTGGTGCGCGAGCGATGGATTCACAAGCTGTTCGGTCTGGATCCGGCGGCGCGCGAACTGGAATGGGCCGCAAAGCGTCTCAAGCTGAACGAATTAGGCGGGCCGCCCGAGGGCCGGGTCACGCTGCTGCATGGATCGCTGACCTACCGCGACAGCCGTTGGGCCGCAGCCGACGTCGCCGTTCTGGTCGAGGTCATCGAGCATCTCGACGAGGACAGGCTGCCCCTGGTCGAACGCATCGTTTTCGGTGAGACGGCGCCCAAATCCGTCATCGTGACCACTCCGAATGCGGACTACAACGCTCTGTTTCCAAGACTGGTCCCTGGCGCATTTCGCCATCCCGATCACCGTTTCGAATGGAGCCGGGCTCAGTTCCAAGCCTGGGCGGCCAAAATCGGCGAGATCTATGGCTATGCAGCCACCTTCAGCGGTATCGGAGCCGAGGACCCGACCCTCGGCGCCCCCACACAGATGGCGGTGTTCACCCGATGAGAGAACCTGATAAGACCCACCTCACCATTCCTGACTTCGCCCTCGTCGTGCTGATCGGCTCGACCGGATCGGGCAAGTCGACTTTCGCCACCAAGCATTTCCTGACGACTGAGATTATCTCCTCGGACCAGTGCCGGGCGCTGATCTCCGACGACGAAACCGACCAGGACGTCTCTGCGGATGCCTTCGATCTGGTTCGCGAAATAGCCGGCAAGCGGCTCAAACACCGCAGGCTGGCCGTCATCGATGCCACCAATGTGCGAGCCGCCGACCGCAAGCCCTGGATTGAGCTGGCGCGCAAGTGGCACGCTTTGCCCGTCGCCGTGGTCCTCGATCCAGGCGTCGAGGTGTGCGTCGCACGCAATGCGGTGCGAGCCGACCGGCAGTTCGGCGCCGGGGTCGCCCAGCGCATGACAACCGAGGTCCGCAAGGGTCTTGGGGGCCTCCAACGCGAGGGCTTCCGCCAAGTCTGGAAGCTTACCAGCGAGGCCAGCATCGACGCGGCCGAGGTGTCGCGACAGCCGCTGTGGACCGATAAGCGCGACGACCATGGCCCGTTCGATATCATTGGCGACATCCACGGCTGTTCGGATGAGCTTCATATCCTGCTCGCTCGATTGGGCTACAGCATCGTCTGGTCTGAGCATCAGGGCGACCGAACGGTCACCGTGGTCCCACCAGAGGGCCGCAAGATCGTCTTTGTCGGCGACCTCGTCGATCGCGGTCCCAACTCGCCCGACGTGCTGCGCATTGCCATGAGCATGGTCGCGGCTGGAACCGCATACTGTGTCCAGGGCAACCATGAACGCAAACTCAGCCGCTGGCTAGAAGGCCGCAAGGTCACGGTCGCTCACGGCCTCCAGCAGACTGTCGATCAGCTAAGTGCACAGGACCGAGGCCTGCGCGAGGCGCTGCCGGCCTTTCTCGACGGCCTGCGCAGCCATGTCTGGCTCGATGGCGGAGGCCTCGCCGTCGCCCATGCCGGCCTCAAGGAAGAGATGATCGGACGCGGTTCCGGCGCTGTGCGCGAGTTCGCTCTGTACGGCGAGACCACAGGCGAGACCGACGAGTTCGGGCTGCCCGTCCGCGCCGACTGGGCCGCGGCCTATCGTGGCAAGACGGCCATTATCTATGGACATACGCCCACGCTATCGGCCGAATGGGTCAACAACACCCTGTGCATCGACACCGGATGCGTATTCGGCGGCAAGCTGACGGCCTTGCGCTGGCCGGAACGCGAACTGGTCGAGGTGCCGGCAATCCAGACCTGGTCGGAGCCGATACGTCCGCTGGGCGGGTCCGGTCCCGGTAAATCGGCACAGGCCGACGCCGACGGCGTGCTCGATTATCAGGATGTCTCCGGTCGCCGTTGGATCGAGACCGGACTGAGGGGCCGGATTGTCGTGGCCGAGGAGAACGCGTCGGCAGCACTGGAGGTGATGAGCCGCTTCGCGCTCTCGCCGCAATGGCTGATCTATCTGCCGCCGACCATGTCGCCGTCCGAGACCAGCAGCCAGGACGGCTGGCTGGAACGTCCGGAGGATGCCTTCGCCTACTTCCGCGAGCGCGGCGTTGCGCAGATCGTGTGCGAGGAGAAGCACATGGGTTCGCGGGCAGTGATCGCGCTCTGCCGGAACGCGCAGGCGGCACGCAGCCGCTTCGGGGTCCCTGGCGACGAAACCGGCGCAATCTGGACCCGCACCGGACGCTCCTTTTTCAATGACAGTGCCATGACGGAGGACCTGCTCGCCCGTCTTCGCACCGAGGTCGACGCGGCGGATCTGTGGAAGGAATTGAACAGCGACTGGCTGCTGCTGGACGCCGAGATAATGCCTTGGTCGGCCAAGGCCGGCAGTCTGATCGAAAGCCAGTATGCGCCTGTGGCCACATCCTCTGCCGCCGGTCTCAAGGCCAGCAGCGAGGCGCTGGCCCGTGCGATGGCGCGCGGCGTCGATGCAGCCGGCCTGAACGCACGCCTTGAAGACCGGGCCGTCCGCGCAGCCAAATACGCCACCGCCTGGGCGCCCTACGTATGGCCAGTTTCGGGCGTCGAGGACCTTAAGGCCGCGCCTTTCCACGTGCTGGCCAGCGAGGGACGTATTTGGTTTGACCAGGACCATGTCTGGCACATGTCGCTCGCGGACCGTCTGACTGCCCGTGGCGGCGTGGTCACGCCGACTCGATGGCGTATGGTTGATCTGGCCGACGGCGGCGCGTGTGCCGAGGCCGTCGCCTGGTGGGAAGCGCTGACTGGCTCAGGCGGCGAAGGCATGGTGGTCAAACCACGCGACTTCGTCAGCCGTGGCAAGAAGGGGCTCATCCAGCCGGCGCTGAAGGTCCGCGGCCCAGAATATTTGCGCATCATCTATGGTCCCGAATATGACGCGCCCGACAATCTCGTCCGCCTCCGAGAACGCGGCCTGGCCGGCAAGCGCAGCCTGGCGCTCAGAGAGTTCGCGCTTGGCCACGAAGCGCTAACGCGATTTGTCGCCAAGCAGCCGCTACGCCGGGTTCACGAGTGTGTCTTCGCCGTGCTGGCGTTGGAAAGCGAGCCAATCGACCCAAGGCTGTAATAGCCGATCTATCCGAAGATCTTCTCGCCTTGCTCGTCGACCAGCTGGATGCCCTTTTTGATCGAGATGTCGACAGCGTCATCAAGCCCGGCAAAGCGGTCGGCGCGGATGAATTTGTGCTCCTTCATCACGCCGTCGATCTCCTTCGAAACCACACCGCAGGTCTGGTACTGGCCCTCCGCCTTGTAGGGCGTGGCGCTGATCAAAAATCCCTTGTGCTCGATCTGCTTTGCCGGCGCCGCTGTCTTTGGCTCGGCGGCTTCGTTGCCTCCGCCGAAAAGACGCTTCAGAAAAGACATGGGGTATCCTCCAACGGCAATCATCCTGCACCACATAGCGCGGTGCAGGATGATTTTCAGTACCGGTCCTTGGCCCAACGGGCAAGGGCCGCAACTGGCTTGGCAGCCAGAGATCAGTCGCGCGACAACGCTTCCAACGCCTCTGCGGCAGCTTCCAATATGCTGATTGCCTCGGCCTGCTTTGCTTCAGGCGCATCGACGATTTCGCCGAGCGCGGCGCGCAGCCGGTGGCGCACGGCGCGAAACTCGTCGCGCTTTTCCGAGCGGCCGCGGCCGCGCCGGCCACCGTCGCCGTCATCGTTCCAGCCGAACCAGTCGCGCGCCTTCGCCATCTTGCGGCCGAAGCGCTCGAGATGTTCGAGCACGTGGTCGATCATCTTGCGATTTTCGTTGAGGTGCGCCTGCCCAGCCTCGGTGATTGAAAACACCTTCTTGTTGCCTTCCGCCGCAGAAACGGCGTAGCCGGCCTCTTCCAGGAAGGTCAGCGTCGGGTAGACCACGCCGGGGCTCGGGCTGTAGAAGCCGCTGGTGCGCTCCTCCAGCGCCTTGATGATGTCGTAGCCGTGCCGCGGCGCCTCGGCCAGCAGCGACAGCGTGATCAGCTTGAGATCGCCGTCGGCCAGCATGCGCCCGGCGCGGAACATGTCGCCCGGCCCGCCGCGTCCGCCGCCTCTCATGCCATGCCCGAACGGGCCAAAGCCGCCGCCACGTCCGCCGAACTTGCCGGCCATATGCATGAAGACGCGCTCGGCGCGTTCGCCGAAACGGTGACGGCTGAAATGATTGTCTTTGTGCATTGTCTGCTCCTTGAGTTATGTCTTACGATATATCTCAACTAAGTGCCCGCCACGGTCGAGTCAAGATATATCTTACGATGTATCTGAAAATGGCACCAGCAGGATTGATTTCGCCAGCGAGGGCAGCTAGAGGGTGCATGAGGGCCGAAGGCCGCTCCGTAAGCGTCTGACGTGAAGCAACGCATCCACCCCGGTCGTTCCGGGCAGTTACGCCGACAATACCGGCGAATGGATGCAAGGCGACGAACCGGATGCTTCAGGGAAATCCAAATGACCATGACCCCCCGCAGCAAGCTGCCTGCGCGCTATGCCGCCGTGCTCGGCCCGCTGGTGCTGTCGTTGCTGATGACGTTCATCGTGTCGTTCATCTCGACACTGAAAAGCCTTGGCTTCCAGGCCGACATGCCGGCCACCTGGCTGACGGCTTGGGGCCTGTCCTGGCTGGTGGCCTTTCCGACGCTGCTGCTGGTGCTGCCGGCGGTGCGCTGCATCATTGGCTGGCTTTGCGAGCCCGTGGCTCGATAGCAGGGCACGCGAAAGGCCTGGAAACAATCTCCGGACCTTTCGGTGCGGAGCGAACAATACCGCTACCAGCGGCCTTTGCGCCGATTCCAGGCGTAGAGCAGATCGGCGAAACGATCATAGCCATAGCGCGTCAACGGCAGTGCGCCAGGATTGCCGAACAGCGTTGCGAGCCAGCCTTCGCCGGGCGTCGTCCGCCATACAGCAATGGCAACATCGGCGCCGACCAGCAATTTGCCACCGGCGTCGGTCGCATGCAGCCGGCGCCGGATGTCCTCCAGCCCGATGCCGTATCCGGCCAGCGCCGCCGGTTCGGCATTGATGTCGCGAAATTCGATCCGCCCGGCCTTGACCGCCTCGATCAGCCGCCGCTTCTGCCGGCTGATACCGGCATCACAGACCGGACAGCGCGTATTATACCAGACGGTCAGCAGAGGCTTGCTCATGTTTCGAAACGGCACCAGAGGACACGCACGGATTATCCGAGAAATGCCGTTGCGCCGCAACGTGACACGATACCGGCGGAATGGCCGGTTTCGCTGATCCAGGTCGCCCAAAGGGTACGCAGCGGTTTTACGATAACGACATGCATAAAAAGAAGAGCTTAAAGCGCGTCGCAAAGGCCGTTCAGCGCGACGCGCTTCAGACGCCGCGGCTCAGCCGAGCGAGGTGATGATCTCGCGATAGGCATCCTCCGGGAAAGCCTTGAGCGTCCGAGTCCTGACGTTGCCAGCCGTCGCCAGCATTAACGAGAAACGAGCCAGGACGGCATCGTCGGGCGCTTCGAGCACGGCCACCATGTCGCAATCCCCCATGGTGAGATAAAATGCCTTGAAGGACCCGCCCATGTCTCCCAGCAGCTTCTTGGCGGCATCGAGCCGCTTCGGCGATTCGCGCACGTTTTTGGCGCCTTGTTCCGTCCAGTTGATCAGCACGATGTAAGTTGTCATGGCACACCTCCCTCCGGTGCCACGGAGCACGGCGTCCAACTGCCGGGGCGGGCATCCGGGTTTGTCGCCCAGAGAATGCGTCCGTCGCGGAATTATCCTCTCGTAGGGCACGACACGCAAGAGCGGCGCGTTCAATCGTGATCGCCTGTGCCCAAACGGAAAAGGGCGCCACCGGCGCCCTTGAAACTGCTTATCCGTCACCCGGCCTCAGCTGTCGAGGAAGCTTCTGAGCTTGCGCGACCGGCTCGGGTGCTTGAGCTTGCGCAGCGCCTTGGCTTCGATCTGGCGGATGCGCTCGCGGGTGACCGAGAATTGCTGGCCGACCTCTTCAAGCGTGTGGTCGGTGTTCATGCCGATGCCGAAGCGCATTCTGAGCACGCGCTCTTCGCGCGGCGTCAGCGAGGCCAATACTCGCGTCGTCGTCTCGCGCAAATTGGCCTGGATCGCTGCGTCGATCGGCAGGATCGCCATCTTGTCCTCGATGAAGTCGCCCAGATGCGAATCCTCCTCGTCGCCGACCGGCGTTTCGAGCGAGATCGGCTCCTTGGCGATCTTCAGCACCTTGCGCACTTTTTTCCAGCGGCATGGCGAGCTTTTCCGCCAGTTCGGCTCGCGGCCGGTCTCATGCAGCCGACTGCACCACGAGCCCGGTGAACCGTCGATGGCCATTGCCCTATCATGCAAATGTCAACCGCTTTCATCCGGCTGTCACTATCACGGACAAATCCCTGTGGAATTACAGTTATTGAACAACATCAATTCCCGCCGCAAAAAGTCCGTCCGCCGTGCCGCGCCCGGTCAACACGACCCGAGTGCCCTGATGAAGTGTATTACGAAAGTTGTCCGAGATACCGCATGGAGTGCCGGTCATCATCGGCATGCCCGCCAGACTGACTCTATTCGGACAGCGGTAAGACCAACCCGCCGTATCACTGACGGAAAATTCGAGTTGCGTATGCTTCCCCATCAGTGCCGCCAGCCAGAGCGGGTATGCAGTCAGGACAGTTGCACGGATAAACACGCCGAAAATAAAAGGCAACACAATAACGCCAAAACCAGAAAGGATGAGGGTCTTGATGGACACCTGCGGGGCGTCGAAGTCCCTTGCAAACTTTCGGCAGTAAAGAACGAGAATTAAGCAGCCAGCAGGTATAGCAATCGATTTCGCGATCATATCGTGGTCGCTCACATAACGTTGCGACGGCACAAAAGAATGACCGAAGATCATTGCTCCAAGTAGAGCCAATAGGTGAATGGTAAGACCGGCCAGGCTGAAAACGATGACCCGTGGGAGGAGGCGGCGCAATGACCGTCTCTCTGTTATCTCCCCCACGGAAGCCTAGCCTAACTGTCCAGGAAGCTGCGCAGCTTGCGCGACCGGCTCGGGTGCTTGAGCTTGCGCAGCGCCTTGGCTTCGATCTGGCGGATGCGCTCGCGGGTGACCGAGAACTGCTGGCCGACTTCTTCAAGCGTGTGGTCGGTGTTCATGCCGATGCCGAAGCGCATTCTGAGCACGCGCTCTTCGCGCGGCGTCAGCGAGGCCAATACGCGCGTCGTCGTCTCGCGCAGATTGGCCTGGATCGCCGCGTCGATCGGCAGGATCGCCATCTTGTCCTCGATGAAGTCGCCAAGATGCGAATCCTCCTCGTCGCCGACCGGCGTTTCGAGCGAGATCGGCTCCTTGGCGATCTTCAGCACCTTGCGCACTTTTTCCAGCGGCATGGCGAGCTTTTCCGCCAGTTCTTCTGGCGTCGGCTCGCGGCCGATCTCATGCAGCATCTGGCGCGAGGTGCGCACGATCTTGTTGATCGTTTCGATCATGTGCACCGGAATGCGGATGGTGCGCGCCTGGTCGGCGATCGAACGGGTGATCGCCTGCCGGATCCACCACGTCGCGTAGGTCGAGAACTTGTAGCCGCGGCGGTATTCGAATTTGTCGACCGCCTTCATCAGGCCGATATTGCCTTCCTGGATCAGGTCGAGGAACTGCAGGCCGCGATTGGTGTATTTCTTGGCGATGGAGATGACGAGGCGCAGATTGGCCTCCACCATTTCCTTCTTGGCGATCGCGGCTTCGCGCTCGCCCTTCTGCACCTGGTTGACGATCTTGCGGAATTCCTGGATCGAAATCGCCGTCTCGGTGGCGAGGTTCTGGATCTCGGCGCGCAGGTCGCGGATGGCGTCCTTCTCGTTCTTGGTGAATTCCTTCCAGCCGCGCGAAGTCAGATTGCCGATCGAGCGGGTCCAGTTCGGATCGAGCTCCGAGCCCTGATATTCCTTGAGGAATTCCTCGCGGCGCACGCCATAGCTTTCGGCCAGCCTGAGCAGCTTGCCTTCGTTCTGCACCAGGCGCTTGTTGATGTCGTAGAGCTGCTCGACCAGCGCCTCGATGCGCGCCGTGTTCAAGGACAGCGACTTCACCGCCTTGATCAGCTGGTCTTTCAATTCCTTCAGCCGGCGGTCCTGGCTGGGCGACAGCGTGCCCGCGGCAGCCAGCCGGTTCTCGACCTGCTGGTCCTGCAGCTTGCGCAGTTTCTTGTAGGTGTCGGCAATGACGTCGAGCGTCTCCATCACCTGCGGGCGCAGTTCCGCTTCCATGGCCGCCAGCGACAGGCTCGCCTCGTCATCGTCTTCCTCGTCGTCGTCCACCAGGCCACGCGTGTCGCCGCCGACATTGGTGATGTCGTCCTCGTCCTCACGCGAACGGCGCGACTTTTCCTCGGTCTTGGCTTCCTCGATACGCTCGACAACCGGCGCCTGCTTGGCCTCCGGCCCGGCATAGGTCGCCTCGAGGTCGATGATCTCGCGCAGCAGGATCTTCGATTCGTTGAGCTCGTCACGCCAGATGATGATGGCCTGGAAAGTCAGCGGGCTTTCGCACAGGCCCGCGATCATCGTCTCGCGGCCGGCCTCGATGCGCTTGGCGATCGCGATTTCGCCCTCACGCGACAGAAGCTCGACTGAGCCCATCTCGCGCAGATACATGCGGACCGGATCGTCGGTGCGGTCGGTCGGCTCTTTCTTGGTCGTGGTGGCGGCGACGGCGGTGCCGGTCTGCTCGGCCAGCTCGTTGGCGTCTTCCTCGGCGTCAGCGGCGGTATCGGCGGCTTCGGGCTCCTCGCCCTGCTCGTCGTCCTCGACCACGTTGATGCCCATGTCGGAAAGCATGGCCATCGTGTCCTCGATCTGCTCGGAGGTCACTTCCTCCGAGGGCAGCACCGAATTCAGCTCGTCCATGGTGACATAACCGCGTTTCTTGGCGGCCTTGATCATCTTCTTGACAGCATCGTCGGAAAGGTCGAGCAGAGGGCCATCGGTCGCGGCCTCGCGTTCGGTCTCGACTTCTTCCTTTTCTTTTGTCGCCATAGTCTTTATTTTCTCCAAGCGGCTGAGTATCAAAGCCGCGTAAGCTGCCGGTCCGGTCAAATTGGATGCGCTCTTTCCAGAACGCGCTTTACCGGGCCAGTAACTGCATCTCTCGTTAAGTCCAGATTAACCCTGATATCTGTGGCAAGCTGACTGCCTGTCCAGTGATCAGTACCTTACATCGCTGCATTCCCGTCGATGCCGGGGCGGGTTAACGTTTCGAATCGACCTGATTCCGCCATTCTGCCGGAAGGTCAAGCGCCTCTCGCATGATTCGCATGAAAAAAGCGAATCAATTACCCGACTTAGAGCACCGCACGCTTGATTCAACGCGCAAGCACGTCCTTACATTTCAGTCTTCTGGAGGCTTCGATCTAAACGCGCCCAGCTCTGCCCGACGATACGCCAAACCCTTCGATCAGCGCTTCCGTTGCCTGCACATCACGAAATTGCGCCTGGATTTCGACCAGGTGCCGGTAATTTTCGTCCGTGGGATCGCTGGCGAGCGCTGCTTCCGCCTGCTTCAGCTCCTTATGTAAGGTGCGCGCGCTGCGCTGCAAGTGGAGAGCTTGGCTGAACGCATCGCGAGCATCGTCGAGTGCTGCCGTTTCCAGCGCCGGCCATTGCCGCGCACGTTTGATCAGCGCCACCGCGCGCTGCCAGATCTCACCGCAGCCGGCCCGCTCGATCGTCGCGATTACAGCCTCGCGGTTGTTGGCCATATCGTGCGCCATAGCGTCGAGGATGGCCGCATGCAGCCGCTTCAGATCGGAATTGGCGAGATCGAGGAACTCGACATGGGCGAAATTCTCGTCGATCAGCACGGGATGGTTGACGAGGGCCGCAATGATCGTCGCCTCGCGCACCGACATGCCCTCGCCGCCGCGTTTGACCAGCGCCGAGCGGCCGAGGCTTTCGGTGATCGCGGTGCGCCCACCGGCATTGCCGCCACGTGCAAACTGTCCGCCGGGTGCTGAGACCCTGCCCGGGAAGCGCTCACCTGGCCGTCCGTCCTGACGTCCCTGGCGTCCGCGCTGGGTCCCGAAGAAGCTCTGTACGCGCTCGCGCATTTCCTGTTGGTAGTGATAACGAAGGCTCTCGTCGCGGATGCGGCTGGTCAGTTCGCGGAGCGTCTTTTCGAGCTCCGCCCGCCGTTCCGGCGTGTCGAAGATGCCGCCGGCGGTCTCGCGCATCCACAAGAGGTCGGCCAGCGGCCGTGCCTCGGAAAGCACGGCGCGGAACGCATCCGGCCCGTCACCCTTGACCAGATCGTCGGGATCCTTGCCCTCCGGCAGCAGGGCGAAGCGCACGGAGCGGCCTGCCTGGACCGCCGGCAGCGCCATGTCGGCGGCGCGCCACGCTGCCTTCAACCCGGCCTGGTCGCCGTCGAAGCACAGCACCGGCTCGCCAGCCATGCGCCATAGAAGTTCGAGCTGGTTTTCAGTCAACGCGGTGCCGAGCGGCGCCACCACGTTTTCGAAGCCGGCCTGCGCCAGCGCGATCACATCCATGTAGCCCTCTACGGCAATGACCGTGCCGCCCTTGGCCAGCGCCCCCTTTCCGAGCGCTTGGCGCGCACGGGCGAAATTGTAGAGCACGTTGCCTTTGTGGAAGAGCTCCGTATCGGGCGAGTTCATGTATTTGGCCGGCGCATCCGGCGCCAGTGCCCGCCCGCCGAAGGCGATGATCTTGCCCCTGGAATCCGGGATCGGGAACATGATGCGGTCGCGGAACCAATCGTAGGAAACCGGGACGTCGTCGCCATGGCGCACCAGCCCGCACGCCTCGATGTCGGCCTTGGGGACACCCTTGGCGGCAAGATGCTCCTTCAGCGCATTGCGGCTGTCGGGGGCATAGCCGAGGCGGAAAGACTGCTGCGTCGCCGGTGTCAGCCCCCGGTCGCGCAGATAGGCGCGGGCCTTTGCCCCTTCCGGTCCCTGCAGCCGTTCCTGGAAGAACGCCGTCGCCATCTCCATGACGTCAGTCAGGCTGGCGCGTTCCTTTTCGCGCCGCTCCTCCTGGGCATCGCGAACCGGCATCGGCACGCCGGCCATGTCGGCGATCTTCTCGACCGCTTCAGGAAAGCTCATCCCGTCAAGTTCGGTTAGGAACTTGAAATGGTCGCCCGAAACCGAGCAGCCGAAGCAATGGTAGCGGCCCTTCTTGTCCTCGCAGTGGAAGGACGGGCTCTTCTCGCCATGGAAGGGACAGCACGCCCAATAGTCGCCGCGCGGCGCGTTAGTCTTCTTCCTGTCCCACGCGACGCGCTGGCCGATCACCGAAGAAATCGGCACGCGGTCGCGGATCTCGTCGAGGAAAGCAGGCGGAAAGCGCATGGGGGACAGCTCGTTTGGCCTCCATATAATCACGCCGGCGAAGCCCGACGACTCCTAATGCGGAACCATACCCGGTTTTCACAGGGCCAAGGGGTCCAGGCGCCTGACGTTGCGTGGCTGCCACACCGCAGCGGGAATAGTCTCAAGCTTACCTGACCCGTGGCTTCAAGATTGACTTTGCATGAACTCGCCAATCTAGATGATCATAAGCAAAGGCGACTCGTCCGGAATTCAGCGCCCGTAGAGAGCAGGCCCGCCGGTCGGGGGATTTTGGGGGACGGGGTGACCGTAGCTCTGGATGCGCATGTCACCATGCGACTGCGGCGTTTGCCGTTATCCGCACTTTCCTTTCCGTTGTCGTCGATTTTCCTGCTTTTGTTCGCAACGCTGAGGCGCACCCTTGCCGCCATTCTAGTGCTCGTGCTCGTGCCGACCGCGGCGTTCGCGCTGCCGACGGTGACCATCAACCAGGCAGCGGGCCAGAGCGATCCGGCGGGTTCGTCACCAATTCGGTTCGACGTGATCTTCAGCGAGCCGGTGACCGGCTTCAATGGCAGCGACGTCGATCTTTCCGGCACCGCCGGCGCCACCACCGCGTCCGTTACCGGCTCCGGCAGCTCCTACAGCGTTTTGGTCAGCGGCATGACGGGTTCAGGTTCCGTCGTGGCCACAATACCGGCCGGCGTGGCAACCAACGCCAGCGTTGATCCGAACGAGCCCTCGACCAGCACCGACAATACCGTCACCTACAATCTGCCGCCGCCACCGCCGCTGACAGTGACCATCAACCAGGCTGCCGGCCAGAGCGATCCGACCGGTTCCTCACCAATTCGGTTCGACGTGGTCTTCAGCGAGCCGGTGACCGGCTTCAATGGCAGCGACGTCGATCTTTCCGGCACCGCCGGCGCCACCACCGCGTCCGTTACCGGCTCCGGCAGCTCCTACAGCGTTGTGGTCAGCGGCATGACGGGTTCGGGGTCCGTCGTGGCCACAATACCGGCCGGCGTGGCGACCAACGCCGCCGTCGATCCGAACGAGCCCTCGACCAGCACCGACAATACCGTCACCTACAATCTGCCGCCACCGCCGCTGACAGTGACCATCAACCAGGCTGCCGGCCAGAGCGATCCGACCGGTTCGTCGCCAATCCTCTTCGACGTGGTCTTCAGCGAGCCGGTGACCGGCTTCAGCGGCAGCGACGTTGTGCTTTCCGGCACCGCCGGCGCCACCATCGCTGTCGTCACCGGCTCCGGCAGCACTTTCAGCGTCGCGGTCAGCGGCATGACGGGTTCAGGGTCCGTCGTGGCCACAATACCGGCCGGCGTGGCAACCAATGCCGCCGTCGATGCGAACGAAGCCTCGACCAGCACCGACAACACGGTCACCTTTACACCGCCCGTGATCACGGTCTCGCCGCCGTCATTGCCCAGTCCGGTCTACAACCAGGCCTATTCGCAGCAGCTGACGGCCAGCGGCGGTATGACGCCCTACACTTTCGCGCTGACGTCCGGAACCCTCCCGTCGGGCATCAGCTTCGACGCGGCCGGTCTGCTCTCCGGAATCCCGACTAATACCGGCACGTTCAACCTGGTCGTGGCGGCAACCGACGCAAACGGTTTCATCGGTTCGAAATCCTACACGCTGATCATTGCCGAGCCGACCGTCGAGCTGACGCCGGCATCCTTGCCAAACCCCGTATACAACCAGGCCTATTCGCAACAGCTTGCGGCCAGCGGCGGCGCGGTGCCTTATACTTTCGCGCTGACGTCCGGAACCCTCCCGTCGGGCATCAGCTTCGACGCGACCGGTCTGCTCTCCGGTACCCCGACCAATACCGGCACATTCGACTTCACCGCAGTTGCAACCGATCAGAATGGGAAATCCGGTTCCAAGGCCTATTCGGTGACCATCGACAAGCTTGGCACCACCACCTTGGTCGTTTCCAGCCTCAACCCTTCCAATCAGGGCGATCAGGTCACTTTCACGGCAACGGTTTCGGCTCCCGGCAATCCGCCGCCGGCCGGAACGGTCACCTTCAGTGTCGACGGCTCGCCCGCTGCTACGGTCGCGCTCGCCGGCGGTACCGCCGCCCTGACGACGTCCGCCCTCCCGGTCGGCACCCGTCAGGTCGTCGCGACCTACAATGGCGACGCGAACAACGCGACAAGCACCTCCAGCGCGCTCGCCCAGGAAGTCCACGCCCTAGGCTCCATCACCATCCGCCAGACCACCGACAGCGGCGACGGCTCCTTCGGCTTCTCCTCGCCGGCGCCCGGCCTCAACTTCACCATCGCCACCAGCAGCGGCTCCGGCGACGGACCGGCCGTTTCGCTGCAGACCGGCTCCTACAGCGTCACCGCCGCCGACATGACCGCCGCCGGCTTCGCCTTGACCTCGATCAGTTGCAACGATGGCGATTCCGTCGGCAATGTGGCGAACCGCACGGCCGTGATCAACCTGGCGCCCGGCGAAAGCGTCGTCTGCACGTTCGCCAGCACCAATTCACGCGAAAATACCACGGCGCTCATCAAGGAATTCATGGAGACACGCGCCAGCCTCATTCTGGAGAACCAGCCCGACATCCAGCGCCGCATCGACCGGCTCGACGGCGTCGCCGGCGGCGGCAGCCCAGTGGCCACCCTGCTCGCGTACCTGCCCGGCATGGCCGACACCAACTCGGTCAATGTCAGCGCAAGCCTTGCCTCCATGCGGCGGCTTGGCGGGGAAGATGCCAACAGCCTGTTCGACATCTGGTTCGAAGGCACTTACAGCCGCTTCGACATCAATGACCAAGACGGCAAATTCGCCCTCGCAACCTTCGGCGCCGACTATCTGGTCAGCCGCAATCTGCTTGTTGGCGCCTTCGTCCAGATCGATCGTACCGACGGCTTCACCGGCAGCGGCGGCGGAACCGCCGAGGGCACCGGCTGGATCGCCGGGCCTTATTTGACCGCTCGGCTGACTGACAATCTGTATTTCGATTTGCTCGCCGGAGCTGGAACATCCTCGAACAGCGTCAGCCCCATGGATACCTACACCGACGGCTTCGACGCCAGCCGTTGGATGGTCAGCGCCACGCTGCAAGGGGAATGGCAATATGACGCCTGGACCTTCTCGCCGCGGGCGCGCTTCTCCTATTTCGAGGAAAAATCGGGAGCCTATGTCGACGGCCTGAACGTCCCCATTCCCTCCGTCACCGCCGGCCTCGGCCAGATCGCCTTCGGCCCCGGCGTTTCCTATCGCCATGTCACGGATGACGACGTTACCCTCGACTTTAACCTGCGGCTCGACGGCGTCTTCGACATAAGCGACACAGCGACCGAAAGCGGCGCCGACAATTTCCATGGCCGCGTCGGAGCCGGCATCGATACCCGCATGCCGGGCGGCATGCGTCTCGGCCTCTCCACCAGCTATGGCGGCATCGGCTCCGATTCGGCGAAGTATTTCAGCGGAACCGTGAAACTTTCGGCCGCGCTGAATTAGGATCAAGATGGACCAATGAAAAAAGGCGGCCTTGGCGGGCCGCCTCTCTTTCATTGACCAGCGCCGTGCCGGTCAGACGTTCCGCGGTCACTGCGTGGCGATGGCGCCGAAGATCAAGCCGGAAAGAACGCTGACCAGCAGATAGTCATTGCCAACCCGGATCCATTCCTGCCCGGGACCCGGACGGCGCAGGCCATAGTGGCGATAGTCGCGGATCGGCTGGTGACGCTTCCAGCTGGAATATCTCTGGCCGTTGCGCCAATGGCTGCGCTTCACAACGATCTTCTTCTTCACTAGGACGCGCTTGTTCACGTCGACATGCTTGTTCACGTCGACATGCTTGTTCACGTCGACATGCCTGCCAGGCTTCTGCCAGTCGACCTGGCTGTAGTTCGACTGCGGCGCGTTTGGTGTGTTCAGAGGTGCGGCCTGGCCCTGCCAGGTGGTTGCAGCCAGCATCGAGAAGGCAATGGCGGAAAGAACGATGCGTTTCATGGCGGGTACTCCTTGGTTGTCGATGCCTACGGAATAGAGCCGGAAGGATGAACCGAAACTGAACACCGAGATTACGTTTTCGTAATGATTTCTTACCTTTATAACGACTAATTCAGCGCTACCTTTAAAGCGGGCGTCCGAGAATGGACGCATGACCCGCCGCAACTCCGCAGGCTATGCAACCATTTTGTCAGCCATCCATTTCCGACACGCCCCGTCGCGTGGCAACACGCGTCCGAAGCGGGCAAAATTTATTATTCGGCTAAAATAAATCGGAGTAATATCAACCTCTGCAATGTCCACGATTCGCGCCCACTTTTGCCTCTTTGACTTCACCGCGCCCGCGTCGCTGGCACCTGTCGCGTTGCGGGGCCTGGCATGAGTGGCTCGGTCGTCTTGCTGCACCTGGCCGGTGCGGTCGCACTGATGCTGTTTGCCACCCGTCTGGTGAAGACCGGCGTCGAGCGCGCCTATGGCGATGTGCTGCGCCACAAACTGCGCGCCACAATGCGCAATCCGTTCATGGCGGTTCTGGCCGGCTGCGGCCTGGCTGTCGCGCTGCAAAGCTCGACCGCCGTCACCTTGCTGGTCGGCTCGTTCGCCGGCTCCGGTATTGTCAGCGGCATGTCGGGCCAGCTTGCGGTGCGCGGCGCCGAGATCGGCTCGGCACTGGTAGTCAAGCTGCTCACCTTCGATCTGTCGCTGCTGGTGCCGATCTGCCTGGTCGCCGGCACCGTCATGTTCATGGCCACCGAGCGGCGCGACTGGCGCCAGTTCGGCCGCATCCTGGTCGGCATCGGCCTGCTGCTTCTGTCGCTGGAGATGATCGGCCAGGCGTCGGAGCCGCTGCGCCAGAGCACGCTGATGCCGCTCATCGTCGATTACTTCTCCGGCGATCCTGTCACCGCCTATCTTCTGGCGGCGGTGATCACCTGGCTGTTCCATTCCTCGATCGCCGCGGTGCTGCTGATGGTGACGCTGGCCGGCCGCGGCTTCATCCCGCCCGAACTCGGTATCGTGCTGGTGCTGGGTGTCAATCTCGGCTCTTCGATCATCGCGCCGCTTCTAACCCGCAACGCAGAACCCGGCGTTCGTATCGTGCCGATCGGCAATCTCCTGATGCGCGGCATGGGTTCGCTGATCATGCTGATCCTGTTCCTGACGTTCAAGCCGCCGGTCGCCTTCTTGGGCAGCACGGTGCCCGAGCAGATCGTCAATGCCCACATTGTCTTCAACATCCTGATCCTGGTCGCCGGCCTACCGCTGGCGAGCCTGGTCTATCGCGCCTCGGAAAGGATCGTGGCGTTGGGCACCAAGCCCCAGGCCGCCAACGCGCTCGACGTCGTCGAGCTTTCGGCGCTCAACGAAAGTGCGCTCGACGTGCCGAGCCAGGCATTGGCCAACGCCACCCGCGAGGTGGTGCGGGTCTGCGAAACGGTCGAGATCATGCTGAAACGGATCATCGAGCTCTATGAGAGCGCCGATGCCGACAAGATCGGCGCGCTGGCCGCACTCGACGACCGTGTCGACAGGAAGCACGCTGCGATCAAGCTCTATCTGGCCAGGGTCACCAAGAACCCGCTGAGCGAGGACGAGGCGCTGCGTTGCCAGGAACTGATCGGCGCCTGCGTCAAGCTGGAGCAGGTCGGCGACATCATCGTGCGCAACATGCTGGTCCACGTGAAGAAGAAATTCGAGCGTGGGCTGGAGTTCACGCCGGAAGGCTGGCGTGAGCTTTGCGCCTTCCATGCCTTGGTGCTTGCCAATGCCAGGCTTGCCTTCAACGTGCTGGTGTCCCGCGATCCGGAGACCGCTCGCCAGTTGGTGCTGGAAAAGGACCGGCTGCGCGACCGCGAGAAGGAAACCAGCCAGAGCCATTTCGTGCGGCTGCGCGACGGCACCGCCAAGAGTGTCGAGACCAGTTCCATCCATCTCGACACCATTCGCGACCTCAAGCAGATCAACTCGCTGCTCGCCTCGATGGCCTATCCCGTTCTTGAAGAACGTGGCCTGCTCACCGGTTCGCGGCTGAAGGCCGGATAGATTGCATCCACAGGCCGGGAAGCTTTAGAACATCGCCTATGAAAATTGCTGTGGGCCAATGCGCAGAAATTATCTTTGCGCCACCTCCTGTCTGTCGGCTAAAGATCGCCGCATCTACCGGAAGGAAAGTCGATGGACACCCATTCTCGCAGCTTCGCCAAAGCGCTTTCCTGGCGCATCACCGGCACCATCGACACGATGATCATTTCGCTCGTCGTGACCGGAAGCATCAAGCTCGCCGCTGCCATCGGCCTGACCGAGGTCGTCACCAAGTCGCTGCTCTACTATCTTCACGAACGTGCGTGGCTGAAAATTCCTTACGGGAGGAAGGCAGCCGCCTAGCTCTTGCCTCCGCGCGGACGCCTGACCGGCGATCAAGAAAAGCTAAAGCGGCGTCGACAATTTCTGGATTGCCCGCTGCCCTCATCCGTGGTTTGAGGCGACCTTATCCGAGGATCGCCTTTCCGCCATGCTCCCCCTCATTGCCCTGTTCATTGCCGCCTTCGCCTTCGGCACCACCGAATTCGTCATCGCCGGCGTGCTGCCGCAGGTGGCGGAGGGCCTTGGCGTCGCGATCCCGACCGCCGGCTATCTCGTTTCCGGCTATGCCGGCGGCATTGCAGTCGGCGGCCCGCTGCTGGCGCTCGCCACCAAAAGCTTCTCCCGCAAGGCCCTGCTGCTTGGACTGACTGCAGCCTTCACCATCGGCCAGGCCGCCTGTGCGCTGGCGCCCGACTTCGCCTCGATGCTGCTGTTGCGGATAGCGGTGGCCGTCGCGCATGGCGCCTATTTCGGCGTTGCCATGGTGGTGGCCGTCGGCCTCGTGCGCGAAGACCAGCGCGGCATGGCGGTGGCGCTGATCCTGTCCGGCCTCACCGTATCGAACGTAATCGGCGTTCCGGCCGGCACGGCAATCGGCAACATCTGGGGATGGCGTGCGACATTCTGGGTGATGTGCGCGCTCGGTGTGGTGGCCTTCACGGCAGTCGGCGCCCTGCTGCCGCGCAAGACGGGATCGTCGAGCCCGTCGGCGAGCCTTGGAAGCGAGGTCCGTGTGCTCGCACGCCAGCAGGTCTGGACCTCGCTCATTGTTATGCTGATGCTGATGATCGGCCAGTTCGGCCTGTTCACCTACATCACGCCGACGCTGCTTGAGGTCACCGGCCTCGACGAGAAATGGATACCTTGGGTGCTCTTGCTCAACGGGGTCGGCGCAACGATCGGCGTCTTTGTCGGCGGGCGGCTCGCCGACTGGAAGCTGATGCCGTCGCTTATCGCCATGCTTTTCCTACAGGCGGCAATGCTCGCCTTGATCTACGCTGTCGGCCCTTACCCGCTGCCGATGGTGATAGCGATCTTCGTCTGGGGCGGCCTCAACTTTGCCATCGGCACGCCGATCCAGACCCGCATCCTGACCTGGACCGCGGACGCCTCCAACCTTGCCTCGTCGCTCATCCCGTCGGGCTTCAATGTCGGCATCGCGCTCGCCGCATCGCTCGGCGCGGCGATGCTCAATGCCGGCTATGGCTATCGCAGCCTGCCGGTGGTTGGCGCGATCGCCATGCTGGTCGCCGTCGCGGTTGCGCTTGCCTCGCATGTCTGGGAATGGCGAAGCCGGGCTGCGCCGCCGCTGCCGGCTGCCGCCGAATAGGGCTACAGATCGATCCGGTAGCGCAGGCTTTCCGCGCCGCCATAGGCGGCGTCCTCGAAGAAACGCCCGACCAGCCGGCCGCCATTGGCCAGAACGACCTTCTGCGAGGGCACATTGTGAGGCTTGCAGGTGATTTCGACGAAGGGCAGGCCAACCGCCCTCGCCTCCACCAGCATCAGCCGCAGCGCCTCGGTCGCATAGCCGCGTCCCCGTTTCCACGGCACCACCGCATAGCCGATGTGGCCGAGCACATGCGACGGCAGCGACGCGGTGCCGTGCTGCCAGCGCAGGCCGATTGAGCCTGCGACTTCCCCGTCCCAGATCCAGCGCCGGAATCCGGGCAGCCGCGGCACCGTCGAACCGTCGGGCAAGGTGATCGGCGGTCCCTTGCCATCGGAATCGTCGAGATCGCCAAGGAAAGTCGCTGGATCCTTTTCGATAGCCGCAAGCTGCTCGCGCGTCGCGTCGAGCAGCCGCACATTGTCCGGCGACCAGCCGCGCTCGAGGGCCGCCTTGTAGGACGGCAGGTGTTCAAACGCCGGTTTGACGAGTTCGATCACGGGCGCGAGCTTTTGGCTGCCGGATTGCGGGCGCGACGGCAAGGGCCTTCGGCGGCTTACTGCAGCAGGCTCTTGACGATGCCGCTCGCCTTGGAGAAATCCATCTGGCCGGCGTATTTTTCCTTGAGCGCCGCCATCACCTTGCCCATGTCCTTGACGCCGCTGGCACCAGTCTCGGCGATGGCGGAACGGACGGCGCTTTCCGTCTCGGCCTGGCCCAGCTGCGTCGGCAGGAAGTCGCGGATGATGGCCATCTCGTCGCGCTCCTGCGCTGCAAGCTCCGGCCGCTTGCCGTCATCGAACGCCTTGGCCGATTCTTCGCGCTGCTTCACCATCTTGGCCAGGATCTGCAGGATCTCGTCATCGCTCGCCGGCTCCTTGCCGGCGCCGCGATTGGCGATGTCGCGATCATGGATGGCCGCCTGGATCAGCCGCAATGTCGGCAGCCGGCGCTTGTCCTGCGACTTCATCGCGCTCTTCAGGGATTCGGCGATTTTGCCTCGCATGGTGCTTTCTCCTTCGAATGCGGCGGACAATAGTCGTGCCGATAGCTCAAGGCAAACTCGATAGCGTCCGGCAAACCGCTGATATTATTCGACGAAATAAATCTAGGCTCGCACGGCGCGGCATCATTGACCGCCTTGGCGCCTTCCCCTATGTACTGGGCCTTGCATGAAATTGAATTCTAGTGCACGTCGCCCAAAAATGCGCAGCGGTTTTGGGCAACGACAGGCACAAATGAAAACCTAGCGCGCCGAGGCTGTGAGATCGCCGCTTCGCGCCTTTTGTTGCGCCGACTGAGGGCGCAACCTTTAGGAGTGCCGCCATGGCTACGATGACAGCCGCGTCGACCCCCCCTTGGGCCAGCGAGAGGCCGACAGCCCTGCTGGTGCTGGCCGACGGCACTGTCATAGAGGGCCGTGGTCTGGGCGCCGCCGGCTCCGCCGTCGCCGAGGTCTGCTTCAACACCGCGCTGACCGGCTACCAGGAGATACTCACCGACCCATCCTATGCCGGCCAGATCGTCACTTTCACCTTTCCGCATATCGGCAATATCGGCACCAATGACGAAGACACCGAAGACCTCAACCCGCTGGCCCGCGCCGGCGCCGTCGGCGCCGTGTTCAAGGCCGATGTCACCAACCCGTCGAATTACCGGGCCGGAACCGGTCTCGACCAGTGGCTGAAGAAGCGCGGCATCGTCGCACTTTCAGGCATCGACACGCGGGCGCTGACCGCGCTGATCCGCGAAAAGGGCATGCCCAATGCCGTCATCGCGCACGCGCCCGACGGTATCTTCGACATCGATGACCTCAAGCGCCGCGCCGCCGCATGGTCAGGGCTTATCGGGCTTGATCTCGCCAAGGAGGTGACCTCCGGCCAGTCATCAGTCTGGCGCGAGACGCCTTGGGTCTGGAACGAGGGCTTTGGCGAACAGGCTGATCCGTCGATGCACGTCGTTGCCGTCGACTACGGCGTCAAGCGCAACATATTGCGCCTGCTGGCCGGCCTCGGCGCCAAGGTCACCGTGGTGCCGGCAAAAACCGGCGCCGAGGAGATCCTGGCGATGCGGCCGGACGGCATTTTTCTATCCAACGGCCCTGGCGATCCGGAAGCCACCGGCGACTACGCCGTTCCGGTTATCCAGGATCTGTTGAAGACCGAAATCCCGCTTTTCGGCATCTGCCTCGGCCACCAGATGCTGGCGCTGGCGCTGGGCGGCAAGACCGCAAAAATGCATCAGGGCCACCACGGCGCCAATCATCCCGTCAAGGACCACACCACCGGCAAGGTCGAGATCGTCTCGATGAACCATGGCTTTGCCGTCGACGCCGACTCATTGCCGAGCGGCGTCGAGGAAACCCATGTCTCGCTGTTCGACGGTTCGAATTGCGGCATTGCGCTCACCGGCAGGCCGGTCTTCTCGGTCCAGCATCATCCCGAAGCCTCGCCCGGCCCGCAGGATTCGCACTATCTGTTTCGCCGCTTCGTCAATCTCATCCGCGAAAAGCGCGGCGAGCCGGCACTGGCCGAGCGTGTTTAGCGCATTGCGTAAAAACGGATTTGATTGACGGCGCCGGCCGGGCTCCCGGCGCCGATCAAGCCCCGTCCGTCACGGCTTCCTGCGTGTGCATGCGTTTGACTTCCTTCGGCGTCGGCTTGGCCACCCTGGTGACGAAGACGACGAGCGCCAGCGTGAGGAAAATCGCGCCGAGCAGATAGGGGGCACCGCCGAAAACCACGGGCGCGTTCGGGCCCGTGAACCAGGAAAAGATCGCCGTATAAAGCAGCGGTGTGATGATCGACGTGATCGAGAAGATCGAGGTCATTGCGCCTTGGAGTTCGCCCTGGGCGGAAGGTGGCACCTTGGCGGCCGCCAGGCTTCTGAGCGGCGGGTCGGCCAACGCCTCGAGACATCCGACGACGATCACTGCATAGATCATCCAGCCTTGTGACGCGAAGGCGTAGCCGAAGGCGCTGAGTGCGGTAAATGCCAGACCGATTACCGCCGTCTTCCACTCGCCGAGCTTAGGGATCACGCGCGGCAGGACTGTCGCCATGACGATCGCCCCGCACAGGCCGAAAGCGCCGAGCGAGAAGCCGATCTGTTGTTCGCTCCAGCCATAGCGATAACTGGAGACGAACGACCAGACCGCAGGATACATCATGTGCCCCAGCGTCATCAGAAAGAAGACAAGTCCGATCCAGCCGATACCTTCGTAGTTGCGCATCTGGACGAGCGTGCCGACCGGGTTCGCGCGTTTCCACTCGAAGCGGCGACGGTGCTTGTTATCAAGTGTTTCCGGCAACAGAAACAGCGCGATCAGAAAGTTTGCGAAAGCAAGCCCGGCAGCGAAATAGAACGGCACACGCGGCCCGAACGTGCCGAGCAACCCGCCCAGAACCGGCCCGATGACGAAGCCGACGCCGAAAGCAATGCCGAGCAGCCCGAAATTCTTCGCACGATTTTCGTCGGTCGAGATATCGGCAATGAATGCCGATGTCGTGGAATAACTGGCGCCGGAAATGCCGGCCAGCACGCGGCCGATGAACAGCATCGGATAGGACCAGGCGATAGCGCAGATCAGATTGTCGATAGCGAACGTCAGCACCGAGGCAAGCAGGATAGGCCGCCGCCCGAACCGGTCGCTCAACCCGCCCATCACTGGTGCGAAAACGAACTGCATCGCCGCATAGACGAAGAACAGCCAGCCGCCCTCGATAGCCGCCTCGCTGATGCCGACGCCGGTCAATTCCCTGAGATAGGCCGGCAGCACCGGCATAATGATGCCGAAGCCAATGATGTCGAGCAGCAGGGTGGTGAAAACAAGCGCAAGGCCCCGCCTGGCGGTTTTGGGGTCTATCATGATGGTATCTCCTCGGGCCGCCCAAGCTAACGGGAACACACCTTATAGGCGAGCACATCGCTGGGAACAATGAGGGAACGGGCAGAGTGCTTTCATCCTGACATCCCCTGACTGCGATCCAGTCTCTCGGATTACGAGAAAACCGTCGGCTCAGATCGGGTTGTTGAACGTGTCGCAGTCCGAAAGCTTGCCGTTCTGGAAGCCTCGCGCCAGCCAGGTCTGCCGCTGCTGCGACGTGCCGTGGTTGAAGCTTTCCGGCACGACGTAGCCCTGCATCTTCTTCTGCAGCGTGTCGTCGCCGATCTGCTTGGCGGCGTTCAGTGCCTCCGCCATGTCGCCCTGTTCCAAGATGCCTTTCTGACCGGTGAAATGCGCCCAGATGCCGGCAAAGCAGTCGGCCTGCAACTCGACCTGCACCGACATGTGGTTGGCGTCCGCTTCGCCCATGCTCTGCCGCATCTGGTTGAATTTGGGCAGGATGCCGACGAGGTTCTGCACATGGTGGCCGACCTCATGCGCGATCACATAGGCCTGTGCGAAATCGCCCGAGGCACCGAACTGCTGATCGAGCTGCTGGAAGAAGGTGGTGTCGAGATAGACTTTGCGATCGTTGGGACAGTAGAATGGTCCGGCCGCTGACGAGGCAGAGCCGCAAGCAGAGCCGATCCGTCCGCTGAACAGGACCAGTTTTGGATCTTGATAGGTCAGGCCCTCGGACTGAAAAATACCGGTCCACGTGTCCTCGGTCTCGGCCAGCACAGTCGACACGAACTGCTTCATCTCGTCGGAGGCGGGCGCACCGGTGCCGCCGCCTTGCGCACCGCTATTGTCGGTGATCTGACCGCCGCCGGGCTGCAAGCCGCTGTTATCGAGGATCTGACTCGGGTCGAAGCCGAAATACCACCCTGCCAGGAAAATCAACCCTACGATGATAATGCCCGACATGCCGCCGCCGCCCGCGCGACCGCCGATCGGGATGCGAAACTGCCCCGGCCCGCCGCCAAGCCCGCCGCTCTGGCCGCGCTCGTCCTCGACATTGTCACTCTGACGACGGCCCTTCCAGAGCATGGCAACCCCCGTGATGCAATTTTCCGGCCGATCGGGCCGTGTCCCGGTTCGATCGGACACGACAACAATTATCTCAACGGTTACGCCAAGTCACAGTATTTTTCGTGCGAACAAGCAATGCTTGCTGACGCTTGCCTGCTCTGGCCGAGACATCGCAAGGTCTGTGCCGTTCACCCTGCTCGTGGGAAGCGAGTCGCGCGAAGAGATACGCTGGCCGTGCTTTTCAGCGGGCGGCGATTATTGCCTTGCGAAAGGCTTCGAGCGTCTCGGCGCTGACATGATGCTCGATGCCCTCGGCGTCGATGCGCGCCGTCTCGGCGCTGACCCCGAGCGAGCGCAGGAAGGCCTCGACCGTCTGGTGGCGAATGCGGCTCTCTTCCGCAACCTTGCGGCCGGCATCGGTCAGGAACACGCCGCGATAAGGCTTCCGGGAGACCAGCCCGTCGGCGCACAGCCGCGTCAGCATTTTCGCGACCGTCGGCTGAGCGACGCCGAGCCGTGCCGCGATATCGACCTGGCGCGCCTCGTTGCCATCCTCGATCAGGTCGGCGATGAGCTCGACATAATCCTCGACCAGCGCGCTGCGGCGCGCTTCACGCGTCTGCCTGAAGCCTTCCGAGTGGATTTCTGCGTCAGGCAGCGGCTTTTCGCGAGGAACCGGTCTTTTCTTCAGCGCCAATACGCGCTCCTCCCGGCAGTTTGAATCGACATTGCGGTCATAACACGGAACCCTATTGGTTCTGGCCGTTTATTTCCATTCGGTGGCCGGCGCAACCGGCGTTCACTGCCGTTCAGGCCGCACGCCAAGCGGCCACAAGAAAAAGCTCAGACAATGAAATATAGCATATTGCATAATGTTCAGCCGTGGCATAGATAAGGAGACAACATCGATCGTTCCAGTGGAAAGCCATTTCATGTCGGAAGCCGAAGCCACCTCAGCCCCCCGGTCCATGTGGCGATTTGCCCGCCCGGAGGACGACGAGCAGCCCAGCCTTCGCGAAGTCAACGCAACGATCGCGGTGCCGCACTCGGGGATCTGGCTTCGCCGGCTGTTCGCCTTCATGGGGCCGGGCTACATGGTTTCGGTCGGCTATATGGATCCGGGCAATTGGGCGACCGACCTCGCCGGCGGGGCCCAATTCGGCTACACGCTGCTTTTCATCATCATGTTGTCGAACCTGATGGCGATCCTGCTGCAGGCACTCGCCGCCCGGCTCGGCATCGCCACCGGCCGCGACCTTGCGCAGGCGTGCCGCGCCTATTATCCGCGACCAGTCAATTTCATGCTTTGGGTCGCTTGCGAACTGGCCATCATCGCCTGCGACCTGGCCGAGGTCATTGGCACGGCGATCGCCTTGCAACTGCTGTTCGGCATTCCGCTGATAGGCGGCGCCATCATCACCGCGCTTGATGCCTTCCTGCTGCTGCTGCTGATGAACAAGGGCTTCCGTTTCCTCGAGGCCTTCATCATAGCGCTTTTGATTATCATCTTCGGCTGCTTCGCCATCCAGATCTTTGCCGCCGCCCCGCCGGTCGGCTCCATCCTGCATGCGATGTTCGTGCCGTCGTCCGAGATCGTCACCAATCCGGCCATGCTCTACATCGCCATCGGCATCATCGGCGCCACGGTGATGCCGCACAATCTCTATCTGCATTCCTCGATCGTGCAGACCCGCGCCTATGAGCGCACCGATCGCGGCAAGCGCGACGCCATCAAATGGGCGACGACCGACTCGACCATCGCGCTGATACTGGCGTTGTTCGTCAATGCTTCCATCCTGATCGTGTCGGCGGTGGCGTTCCACGGCACCGGTCATCATGACGTTGCCGAGATCGGCCAGGCCTTCGAGCTTCTGTCGCCGCTGCTTGGCCTCGGCATCGCTTCCATCCTGTTTGCCGTAGCGCTGCTCGCCTCCGGCCTGAACTCGACGGTGACGGCGACGCTCGCCGGCCAGATCGTGATGGAAGGGTTCTTGCGGCTGCGCATCCCGCAATGGGCGCGCCGCCTGCTGACGCGCGGCATCGCCATCATTCCGGTGGTGGTGGTCACCGCGCTCTATGGCGAGAAGGGAACCGGTCAGTTGCTGGTCTTCAGCCAGGTAATCCTGTCGATGCAGCTCCCCTTCGCTGTCGTACCGCTGGTGCAGTTCGTCTCGGACAAGCGCAAGATGGGCAATTTTGCCATTTCCCGCGCCGTCGCCGTGCTGGCCTGGGTGGTTGCCGCGCTCATCCTGGTGCTCAACTTCAAGCTGCTCTACGATACGGTCGTTGGCTTGGGCTGAGCGTTCTCGGCTCCAAGCTGAGACGATAAGGTCGGCAGTCACCTGCCCCCGGTCCTAGAAATTTGCCGGCCGCTGTCGGACAAATGTCCGTTCGCCCGTCCTTGGCTCGAACTCCGGCCATGACGGCACGGATCAGGGAAAGGGAGCTCCAATGAGGAAGATCATCGCCGCAACATTCGTCAGCCTCGACGGCGTCATGCAGGCGCCTGGCGGCCCGCAAGAGGACCCTGTCGGCGGCTTCAAATTCGGCGGCTGGACGTTTCATTACTGGGACGATGTGATGGGCGCCGCGATGGGCGAGACGTTTTCAAAACCGTTCGCGCTGCTTCTCGGCCGCAAGACTTACGACATCTTTGCCGCCCACTGGCCTTATCAGAAAAATGATCCGATCGCCGACAGCTTCAACGCCGTCACCAAATATGTGGCGACGCACAGGCCGGATTCGCTGTCCTGGCAAAACAGCCAGCCGCTCGGCAGCGATGTCGTGGCGACGTTGCGCCGGATGAAGCAGGAGGACGGCCCCGACCTGCTCATTCAGGGATCGAGCGAGCTGATCCAGACCTTGCTCGCCAATGACCTGATCGACGAGATCAGCCTGCTGATTTTCCCGCTGGTGCTGGGCAAGGGCAAAAAACTGTTCGGCAGCGGCACAATACCCGCCGCCTTCAAGCTGACCCGTTCGCAGGCATCGACCACCGGTGTCATCATGGCGAGCTATGAACGCTCCGGCGAGATCAAGACCGGGTCATTTGCCACGGAGCAGCCGTCCGAAGCCGAGATCGAGCGGCGCAAGAACTGGAAGTAGATGCCGCAGGGCGATCAAGGACGGCTGAACACTGGCCGTCCTTTTTGCTGTTTTTAAGCCGCCTCTCGTCGCCCTGCCAACCCATCGCGGAGGTGGCCCGCGAATGCCAGTGCAGCCGGCGCGACGTCGTGCTTCGGCAAATGCAGATTGATCGAAAAATTCGGCAATGACGGCAGCTCCGGATCGTTGGCCAAAATGTCGAGGTCGACAGGCACGGTCGACGCCAACCAGGTGGTGACGGCCAAGTCCGAACGCACTGTCGCCGTCGTCGCGTCAATGCTGCCGTTTTCGAATACGGTGCGCCATTCCAGCCCATGCTCGTTAAGCGCCTCCAGCACCACCGGGCGGAACGCACAGGTCTCGGCGACCATCGAAACCGGCAAGGGCCGCTTGCCGCGGGCGGCGCCGCCTTTGGCGCCGACCCAGACCAGCCGGTCGACAACAAGGCATTCGCCGGCCGACCGACCGATCGGCTCCTCGATCACCGCGAGCTCGATCGTGCCGGCTGCCAAGGCTGCGGCCAACTCTGGCGACGAAGCACAGACAAGCGAGATCTCGACCTGCGGATAGGCTTCGGCATAGGCCTTCAGCACCGGCGCAAGCAAGGTGCCGACAAGGTCGTACGGCACGCCAAGCCGCACCTGACCGGCAACTGCATCGCCCGCCATCTCCGCCAGGATCTCGTCATTGAGGGAAAGCAGGCGCTTGCCCTTGCCGAATAATCGCTCGCCGGAGCGGGTCAGCCGCAATCCACGCCGGTCGCGCTCGAACAGGCTGCAGCCGAGAACCTCTTCCAAACGCTTGATCTGCTGGCTGACGGCACCTTGCGTCAGATGCAACGCATTGGCTGCTGCCGTCATGCTGGCCTTATCGGCAACGGTGACGAAGGTTCGGATCAGGGCAGTATCGAGATTGCGGAGCATCTGGCCATTATATTTGCTAATACAAACCATAGCAAACATTGCATTTACTGATGAGCCAAACAGCCTACCGTGCAGGCTCCAAAGGAAGCAGCATGTTTGAACCCGTCCTTCCCCTCGTCCTGTTCGCGCTGGTCTCAACCTCAACGCCCGGCATGGCCACGACCTTATCGACGGCGTCCGGTGCGCAGTTCGGCTTTCGCCGCTCTATCCCGCTGATGGCCGGGAGTGCGGCCGGCCTGGCCACGGTGGCTGCGGCAGGTGCTGCCGGGCTTGCCGGTCTGCTGGCCGCCGCCCCTTCGCTTCAACTGGCAATGAAAATGGCCGGTACCCTCTATCTGACGTGGCTTGCCCTCAAGATCGGCCGCAGCGGTCCGCCCAATCTGGACGTGGCCATGGCAAAGCCGAACAGCTTTTTGGGCGGCGCCGGCCTGCAATGGATGAACCCAAAGGGCTGGGCCATGGGGTTGGGAGCGGCGGCATCCTTTGCCGCGCTCGCCAACGGGCCGCTGCAGCTCGCCGTGCTGCTCGGCACGGTCTTCGGTCTTGCAGCGGCCCTATCGCTGGCGGCGTGGTGCGTGGCGGGCACGCTGCTCGCCCGGTTGCTGCGAACCGAGCGGCAGTGGCGCATGCTCAACGCCGTGCTTGGCCTGCTGCTGGCCGCCTCGATCATTCCGATGTGGCGGACAGCGTAAAGTTAGTCTTTAGCTATGTCAGGCAGCGTAACGCGCCGCCGGCTTGCCGGCCAGAAGGCTGCCGAAGAAGCCTTGCCTCGCACCAAGATAGGTTTCCAATCCAGCCGGATCGGAGAGCCCGGGCGCGGTGACGGTTTCGCCCTTGGCCAGGCCGGCAAGCGCCGCATCGACCAGATCGTCGGCCGTCATGACGATCTCTTGCGGCACGTTGGCAATATCGCTTCCGGCGACTTCCCAGAACTCGGTCCGGGTGGCTCCCGGCAGCACGACCTGTACAGCTACCTTGCTATCGGCGACTTCCCGCTGCAAGGCTTCGGTGAAGTTGACGACGTAGGCTTTGGTGCCGCTGTAGATGCCGCCGAACGAGGTATCGAAGGCCAGCACCGATGCGATGTTGACGATGGCGCCGCGGTTGCGGGACAGCAGCCCCGGCAGCACCGCGCGCGTCAGGCGAGTCAGCGCCACGACATTGACCTTGATCATGCGCTCGGCGACATCGGCATCGGCCGTTGCCACCATCTGCGCGCCGCCAAGGCCGGCATTGTTGACCAGCAGCGTCACGCTGTCGTCGCTTGATATCGCCTGCTCGACCCGCCGCAGATCGCCGTCTTCGGCCAGGTCGGCGCTGATGATGCTGACTTTGATACCATACGCGTAGCGGAGCCTCTCCGCCAATTCCTTCAGCCGGTCGGCGCGCCGTGCCACCAACACCAGATCGTAACCTTGGCCGGCGAGCCGGTCGGCATAGACCGCGCCGATGCCGGAGGAGGCGCCGGTGACGACCGCCGTGCCTTTGTCCTGATTGCTCATTGTCTTGTTCCTTCTGGTTCCAACGCCAGAGCCGCAGGGCAACACCCTTGCTTCGACTGGCAGATCATCAATTAATGGTATATGCCACTGTTTTAAAATAGGCATATACCATCATCTTGTCAATCGGCGGGGCAAGGACTATTTCTGGTTCGCATCGAGGGGTTCCTTCCGGTCCCCTCATCGGAAATCCGCCAATGTCCCAAACCACCCTGCCCGGCCTGGCGCTTTGCAACAACGCCGTGTTGCGCCGTGCGACCCGAAAACTCGGCCAGTTCTATGATGATGTGCTCGCGCCCTCGGGCCTGAAGGCCACGCAGCAGGGCCTGCTATACCAGATCCACATCGGCGACGAACCGACGATGGGTGCCATTGCCGCTGCCCTCGTCATGGACCTGTCGGCCCTCGGTCATACTCTGAAGCCACTGATCCGGGACGGCTATATCGAGACCTTCGCCGACCCTGTCGACCGCCGCATCAGGCGCGTCAGGCTGACATCGCAGGGCCGGATCAAGCTCGAAGAAGCCCTGAAGCTGTGGCAAGTCGCTCAGCAGCGCTTCGAGGAGATGTTTGGAAAGGAGCAGGCGGCAAGCCTGCGAGCGGCGCTGGACGAAATCGCCGCGCTCGATTTTGACGTACCGCCGGCCGCGAGTTGAATTATCGGCGGCCGGCAGCCAAGCTCCACTGACAGCCTCATTCGGCCGGCATCGCTACCGGACGCGCCGCCAGATGGCCCGCCAGTACTACGCCCAGACCGATGATCGGGAACGCCGCCGCGACCACGCCGAGGTCGGCCGGTGCGCCATAGCGCAGCACAGCGGCGCCGACCACGGCACCCAGTGCCACGCCGAGATAGAGCGCCGAAGCGTTCAGCGATAGCACGATGGGCGCGGCATCGGGCGCCAGCTTGATGATACGGCTGGCCTGCGCCGGCGGGAACGCCCAGCCGACGATGCCCCACGGCACCATCATGGCCATGAGCGCCGGCCCGGCGATCTCGCGCGGCAGGAACATCGGGATCAGCGAAAACGTGACCAGCATGGCGGCACTCAGCGCCAGCGACCAGCAGACGGTGCGCGTCGCGCCGAAACGGTCGGCGGCCTGCCCGCCGCCGATATTGCCGATGACCGCGCCAACGCCGAAAGCGAGCAGCATTCCGGGAAGCGCGATCGGGTTCAGTCCGCCGCCTTCGATCGCGAGCGGCGCGACAAAGGCAAAGACGGTGAAGGCGCCGATCAGGGCCAGGATGGTCGTCACCAGGATAGGCATGACGCCGGGGCGAAGTGCCGCTGCCAGCCGCATCCGGAGCGGCAGCCTGGTGCCGACGATGCCGCGCGGCAGCCGGTACCACAGGATCGCGCCGGCGAGCGCACCAAGGCCGGCAATGGCAAAGAAGGTGCCGCGCCAGCCGGCAACCGTCGCAACGAGCGCGCCGAGCGGTGCTCCGACCGCGACCGCAACCGTAGTGCCGCCGACGACCACGGCAATGGCGCGGGCGCGATGATGATCGTCGACAAGCGCAACGGCCGTTCCCTGTGCGGTCGCCGCGAACAAGCCTGACGACAGCGCCATGACGATGCGCGCGATCAACAGCAATTCGAAGGAGGAGCTTAGCGCCGCGGCGACGTTGCCCAACACGAAGAACACCAGCGTCCACAGGATGACGCGGCGCCGGTCCCATTCGCCGGTCAGCGTTGCCAGGATCGGCGTGCCGATCGCATAGGCGAGCGCAAACGCGGTGATCAGCGTGCCGGCGAGCGGAATGGAGATGGCGGCATCCTTTGCAATATCGGGCAAAAGGCTGGAGATGACGAAACCTTCGGTCGAAATCGTGAACGATCCGAGCGCAAGCCAGATGAGGCGCTTATCCATGGCAATTTCCTTAGTTCAAAGGTTATTGAACAATTGGACATAACAGGGCATGATGTCAATAAAGCCACTGCAAAATAGCCGAACCATCCTGACAGCCCGGTGTCAGGACGGGGCGACGGGACGAAACTCTGTGTCCATTGGCCACGAGAGGAGATGCGTTGAAATCGGCTCCGAATGTGCTTAATTCCTGGGCATGACCTTGCCCCATCCCACCGCCGACCAGATCAGCCTGCCGAACGTGCTTGCCGTGCTCGGCGACCCGACGCGGCTGGCCATCGTGCGCTATCTCGCCAGCAAAGAGGGCGTGCCGCTGAATTGCAGCCGGTTCCTCGATCTCTGCTCGAAGACCAATCTGAGCTACCATCTGGCCAAGCTGCGTGAGGCCGGCGTCACCCGCACCGAGGCGGTTGGAACCAGCCGGCTGATCACGCTGCGCCGTGACGATCTCGACCGCCGCTTCCCGGGCCTGCTCGACAGTGTTATTGCCGCGGCCGGCGACGCATCGTTGCCGGCGGTCGGCGGCCACGAGATCGAAGTCCGCGCCTGAACGACCCGAAGCTGGGTTCCGCTCTCGCCCGCCTCGCGAGGCGGGCAAAGTAGTTTCACCTGCCCTCCAGCCATTCCAATTAACGGAGCCTGCCATGCGCATTGCCGTCCTCGCCGACATCCACGGCAATGTCCTGGCGCTCGACGCCGTGCTCGATGATCTGCGGCAGCGCGGCGGCGCCGACCTCATCGTCAATCTCGGCGATTGCGTTTCCGGCCCGCTCTGGCCGCGCGAGACCATGGAGCGGCTCGAGACGCTCGACCTGCCGACGGTGCGCGGCAATCACGACCGCCGCGTTGCCCGCGACACCGCCGACGAGACCATGTGGCCGTCCGACCGCTACGCGCAGGAACGGCTGACCGCGGGCCAACGCGAGGCGCTATTTGCGCTGCCCCTCACGCTGGAAGTCGCGCCCGGCATACTCGCCTTCCATGCCCGGCCCGACCACGACGAAAAATACCTGACTGACGCGATCGTCGACGGCCGGCTGGTGCGCGCGCCGCTGGTCGCAATCCAGCGGCGCCTCGGCGCGATCGATCCCGCCTGCCGCATCATGCTTTGCGGCCACAGCCATCGCAGCGAGCTGGTCCGCATTCCCGGCGGTCCGGTCATCTTCAACCCGGGCAGCATCGGCTGCCCCGCCTATGACGATTCAACCCCGCCGGCGCATGTCTCCGAACAGGGTTCGCCGCACGCCCGCTACGGCATCGTCGACTTGCATCCCGATCGTTTCGAATCCATCGCCGTCGACTATGACCATGAGGCGGCGGCGTATCAGGCCGAGCACGCGGGACGGCCCGAATGGGCTCACGCGCTGCGCACCGGCTTCATGCCGGGCTGAGCTTGCTCATCCCGGGCTGAGCTTGCTCATCCCAGGCTGAGCTTGCTCATGCCTAGCTGAACGGATGACCGCCTTCGAGCGGCAGAAGTCGCGACCGGTCCAAGCTTCAGTCGTCAGACGCCGATCGCTTCGATCGCTTGGCAGGAAGTCGGGCGCTGGCCGCCGAAGTCTTGGGCGCCGAAGTCTTGGCCGCCAAAGTCTTGGACGTCGAAGTCTTGGTCGCCGAAGCCTTTGGCCGTGACGTCTTGGGCGCCAGTTGCGTTGGGTTGAACGTCTGTGCTGGGGCGGATTCGGAACCGGCCCGAATGTCGGCGTCGCGCACCTGCTGGCCAAAGTTCAGGCCGGTCAGCTCTTCAATCTCGGCCACCGTCGAAAGGAACTCCGATACCCTGGCAATTTCAAGCGGGTCATCGAATGCCTCGGCACGCTCGCCGAACGCTTCGGGCATCACTTCCAAAACCGGCTTCTGGTCCGCCAGCAGCGCGATGGCGCGCAGGCCAGCTTGATCGGACCACAGCGCGATCTTCCAGAACTTCAGCGGAACATGGCTGTCGAAGCGGTAGGGAGGATCGTCCTCGCCGAACACTGGCCCGGCAAACACCGTGACACGGCCTCGCGTCGTATAGGCGTTGCGCAGCACATAGGTTTCTACCGCGCGCCATCTCAACTTCCCTTTGGAGCCGGGATGGTTAAGCGAGCTTCCTTGATTGAAGAAGCCGACTTGCGGCGCAGCATTGGTATAAAAGAACGTGTCGCGTTCTGCCGCGACCGCCTCCTGATCGACGCCCCATGCGGGGTCGCCGCGAAGTGTAATATGGCCCTTCTGGAACATTCGAGCGATTCGTTCCTTGGATTTTGCGACGGGAAATCCAGGCACATTCTGGCTCGAATAGAATTCCTGGGTCATCTGCTCGCCAAGATCGATGCGCCGATCCGGCCGGAAAGCATCGCTGGCTTCCGAACCGGAAATCGACTCCACCCCCAATTCGAGAAGCGACGGGTTTTCGATGACCGTCTTGTCCTCACGATTGACCGCCTTGGTGCGGGATCCATCGATATTGCAGGCGGTAACGAAGGCAAGCCTGCGATCGGCGTTCATCAAGATCGAAAAATGATGGTAGCGCAATTCGTGTGGGTCCTCTCCCGGTTTGGCAAGAAGGTTTTTGGCCAACCGGTAGGGTGAATTGGCAACCGTCGGCATTGCCAGGACAAAGCCCGGTATGAAGCCGGGCTCATACCCTCCACGATCGTCGAAATCCTCTGTTTTCCAACCCGCGGCCTCGGCGATGGCCACCTTCCCGGGTTCGCTTGCCGGGCCTTTGCCGTCGTTTCGTCTCGCATCGCCTCCGTCGCGGTCGATCAGCGGCGCCCGGACATTTATCTCGACGGGAAAAGTCCAGGTGACCGAGCCATCGGCATTGTGTCTCGTCGCCGGCGGATTGCGATCCGGTTCCGGCCGCTGCACCGGCTTGTCCGGCACATCTTCGCGAATATCGGCGTTCAGCCGAACTGTCTCGTCCATCATGCGCGGCATGCCGGCCCAAATCGCCAGAGCTTGCGAAACCGCCGATGCCGAGGAGCCCGGCAGCTTGGACTTTCTAGCACCCAGATGGTCAACGATGGCGCTGATCCGTATGCCTTCGTTGATCTCGCGCGCGAGCGCATAGCCACCTATGCCCGTCACCTCGTGGAACGGGCCGGCCCAATGGTGCAGGGCGATAGGTTCCCATTCATTGTTGAAGACCGGGGAGCCGGAAGAACCCTGTTCGGTGTCGGCGACATAGTGCAGCACTTGTACCGTTTCGTCGCGGGCCACCAGCCGGTTTTCACGCAACACCAGTTCCTTGAAGCGGCCATCGGGATGCTGAACGATGTTGGCGATTTCGCCGAGCATATGCTTGTCGCGCGCATCCGACAGCGAGATAAAACCGAACTCCCCCAGTTCCTTTGGACCGGAACGCCGCTCGCCGACTCCGATCAGCGTATAGTCCAGACCCTCTATGCTATCGGTCACGAAACAGGATTCAGGATCGAACAGGAACGTCGTCGGCGTACGCACGGCATTCGCACCGTCCTGCTCATAATCGAACTGGACCTGGAAGCGCCGGGAATCCGCCGGCGACGAAATCACATGGTTGTTTGTGAGGAACAGCCTTGGCCCGACCAGAAAACCCGATCCTTGTGGATTGCCGTTGAGAAAGGCAACGCGGCCAACCGCATCGGCAGCACGGCGCCCACGCTCGAGGAATGCGACCCCGATGAAATCGAGCGTTGGGCCGAGAATTGCCTCCGGCCCTGGCTGCTTGGCGGCGGCCTTTCTTTCCCCGGCAGACCTCATGTCGATCGCTGCCGATATCATCTCCGCTTCGGTGCGGCTGAGCGACGCCTTTACCTGCAACCTGTCGAGGCGCCTGGAGAGGGTCTGTTCGGCGGCCAGCGGATTGCCGTTGGCGATGTGGCCAAGTGAAGCCTCAATCTCGGCGCGCGTTTTCTTGATACGCTGGCGAACTATGTTTTCCACCTGCGCAAATATTTCAAGGTCGACCATATTGCCCTCCTCAACCTTACTTGAGAGAGTGCATATTTACATGAAATGTGCAATATTTTGCCGGCTGTTAGTTCACGGAAGTGGCCTGGTCGCGATTCAACACGCGGCACCTTTTCGGGCTTACACAGCGCCGTCTCGTCGCCTATAAAAACCGGCTGGCGTGCGATGGCGCTTTCGTGCCTGGCCGCGCCTTCGGCAATTGAACCTACCGCCCATGGCAGATGATTAGGCGCACAGTAACACTCCCGACGACGCTGCTTGCGGTGATTGCCGCTCCGCTGATCCTGGCGGAGTTGCCGGCCAACGGCCAGGAGCCGGAGCCCATCGTCTCGATTGTGACGGGTCTCGCTCCGGATGACCTCCTGAACGTGCGCGCCACGGCGTCGGCCATGGGCAAGATCGAGGCGCGGCTGCCGAGTGGTTCGAGCGTGAAAAATCTCGGCTGCGGCGACGTCAGCGGCTACAAATGGTGCAAGGTTGAAGACATTGATGACCCGAAGATGAGCGGATGGGCGCCCGCACGCTACCTCGACCCTATCAATCCCCGGCAAGTGACACCGCAGGTGGCGGCCAGTGCGGAGAACCCTGCGCCTCAGCCGCTGCCCGACCTGACAACGCGCCTCGGCGCGACCGCTCCCGAAACGCCGCTGAATTCCCCTGACGCGATCGGCAGGGTGGCGATCGAGGATGCTTACCGCCTGGCCCTGGCCGGTGGAAACCCCACGACTGGACAGGTTGATGGATCGCCGCCCGCGGCATTGGGTCCCGTCCAGAATTTCGGCGCGGCCAACGCGGCGCCCCCGGCCGACGCACAGACCGTTGCGCGGCTTCAGCCGCCGGGGACACCGGTACCCGGTGCCGGCGACGCCATCCCCTGTGCGCGCTATCTCGGCCAGCCGATGACCAGCTGCAAGGCAGGCGTGGTGCGCACCGGCGACAAGACCGACGTGACCGTGACCTGGCCCGATGGCGGCACGCGCATCATCAGCTTCAAGGCCGGCAAGCCGGCCGGTGCGGACGCACCCGGCGAATTCCGCTTCACCCGCGAAGGCAGCCTGAACATGATCCGCGTCGGCGTTTCCGAACGCTTCGAGATTACGGACCAGTTGGCGCTGGGGGATAGTGATAAGGGGAATAAGGCAGTAGGGCAGTAGGGCAATATGTTTAAAGGGCGCTCGAACCTCTGCCCTACTGCCCTACTGCCCTACAGCCCTACTGCCCTACTGCCCTACTGCCCTACTGCCCTACTGCCCTACTGCCCTACTGCCCTACTGCCATTTTAGGGGGTTACATCCGGCAAAACTCTTCCCTATAAGGCCCTCCTAGCCTGATACCAGAATCGCGAGCACAACCGGCCGGGTCATCCCGTCCGGCTTTTTGTGCAAGCCGCCCGCCGAAACGGACCCTCGACATGCCAAGACGCACCGACATCAAGTCGATCCTGATCATCGGGGCCGGCCCCATCGTCATCGGTCAGGCCTGCGAATTCGACTATTCCGGCACCCAGGCCTGCAAGGCGCTGAAGGAAGAGGGTTTTCGCGTTATCCTGGTCAATTCCAATCCGGCCACCATCATGACCGATCCGGAGCTGGCCGACGCCACGTACATCGAGCCGATCACGCCCGAAGTGGTGGCCAAGATCATCGCCAAGGAGCGGCCGGACGCGCTGCTGCCGACCATGGGCGGCCAGACCGCGCTCAACACCGCTCTGTCGCTGCGCCGCATGGGCGTGCTCGACCGCTATCAGGTCGAGATGATCGGCGCCGACGCCACCGCAATCGACAAGGCCGAGGACCGCGCGCTGTTTCGCGAGGCGATGAACAGGATCGGCCTGGAAACGCCGAAGTCGATGCTGGCCAACGCCACCGACGTCAAGAATGCCGACCGCAAGACGCACGAGGCCGAGCGCGCCGCGCTGAAGGCCGAGAAGCCCGAAAATCTCGACGCCGCGCTCGATGCTCTGGAAACGCGCTGGAACCTCGGCGAAGGCGACCGCAAGCAGCGCTATATCAGCCATGCCATGGCGATTGCAGCACAAGCGCTCGACCATGTCGGCCTGCCCGCCATCATCCGCCCGTCCTTCACCATGGGCGGCACCGGCGGCGGCATCGCCTACAACCGCGCCGAATTCTTCGAGATCGTCCAGTCCGGCCTCGATGCCTCGCCGACCACCGAAGTGCTGATCGAGGAGAGCGTGCTCGGCTGGAAGGAGTATGAGATGGAGGTTGTCCGCGACAAAGCCGACAACTGCATCATCGTCTGCTCGATCGAGAACATCGACCCGATGGGCGTGCATACGGGCGATTCGATCACCGTCGCCCCTGCGCTGACGCTGACCGACAAGGAATACCAGATGATGCGCAACGCCTCGATCGCGGTGCTGCGCGAGATCGGCGTCGAGACCGGCGGCTCCAACGTGCAGTTCGCCGTCAACCCGGCCGACGGCCGCCTGGTGGTGATCGAGATGAACCCGCGCGTCTCGCGCTCGTCGGCGCTGGCCTCCAAGGCGACCGGTTTTCCGATCGCCAAGATCGCCGCCAAGCTCGCCGTCGGCTACACGCTGGACGAGCTCGAGAACGACATCACCGGCGGAGCAACGCCGGCCTCGTTCGAGCCGAGCATCGACTATGTCGTGACAAAAATCCCGCGCTTTGCCTTCGAGAAGTTTCCCGGCGCCGAGCCAGTGCTGACCACCTCGATGAAGTCGGTCGGCGAGGTCATGGCCATCGGCCGCACCTTCCGGGAATCGCTGCAGAAGGCGCTGCGCGGGCTGGAGACCGGCCTGACCGGTCTGGACGAGATCGAGATCCCCGGCATCGGCCATGGGACGACAGCTGCCAGCCACGTCGACGACCGCAACGCCATCCGCGCCGCCTTGGGCACGCCGACGCCGGACCGGCTGCGCATGGTGGCGCAAGCGATCCGCATGGGCACTTCGCTCGAAGACGTGCACGCGATGTGCAAGATCGACCCGTGGTTCCTCGAACAGATCGCCGGCATTCTCGACATGGAAGCCCGCATCCGCGAGCACGGAATTCCCGAGGACGCCGCCAATCTGCGCATGCTGAAGGCGATGGGTTTTTCGGACGCCCGCCTCGCCTCCCTGGTCAGGAAGGATGTCGAAGAGATCCAGAAGATACGCGACAAGCTCGACGTTCATCCGGTTTACAAGCGCATCGACACCTGCGCCGCCGAATTCGCCTCGCCCACCGCCTACATGTATTCGACCTATGAGGTGCCGTTTGCCGGCGCGCTCGCCAACGAGGCGCAGGTCTCGTCGCGCAAGAAGGTCGTCATCCTCGGCGGCGGCCCCAACCGCATCGGCCAGGGCATCGAGTTCGACTATTGCTGCTGCCATGCCGCTTTTGCGCTGCGCGACGCCGGCTTCGAGGCGATCATGATCAACTGCAATCCCGAGACCGTGTCGACCGACTACGACACCTCCGACCGGCTCTATTTCGAGCCGCTCACGCCGGAGGACGTGTTGGAGATCCTGCGCGCCGAGCAGGCGTCCGGCGAGCTCGTCGGCGTCATCGTCCAGTTCGGCGGCCAGACGCCGCTGAAGCTGGCGGATGCGCTGGAGAAGGCCGGCATCCCGATCCTCGGCACCTCGCCCGACATGATCGATCTGGCCGAGGACCGCGACCGCTTCCAGAAGCTGCTGCACAAGCTCGGCCTCAGCCAGCCGAAGAACGGCATCGCCTATTCGGTCGAGCAGGCCCGCCTCGTCGCCGGCGAGCTCGGCTTCCCGCTGGTGGTGCGCCCGTCCTATGTGCTCGGCGGCCGCGCCATGCAGATCATCCACGACGAGAGCATGCTGCAATCCTATCTGCTCGACACCGTGCCCGGCCTGGTGCCGGAGGACATCAAGCAGAAATACCCCAACGACAAGACCGGCCAGATCAACACGCTGCTCGGCAAGAACCCGCTTCTGTTCGATACCTATCTGTCGGGCGCCATCGAGGTCGACGTCGATTGCCTTTGCGACGGCAGGTCGACCTACGTCTCCGGCATATTGGAGCACATCGAGGAGGCCGGCATCCATTCGGGCGACTCGGCCTGTTCGCTGCCGGTGCACTCGCTGCCCTCCGAGCTGGTCGACGAGCTGGAGCGCCAGACGGCAGCACTTGCCCGCGCGCTCAATGTCGGCGGGCTGATGAACGTGCAGTACGCGATCAAGGACGGCACCGTCTATGTGCTGGAGGTCAACCCGCGGGCGTCGCGCACCGTGCCCTTCGTCGCCAAGACCATCGGCCGGCCGATCGCGAAGATTGCTGCCCGCATCATGGCCGGCGAAAGCCTGGAAGACGCCTTCGCCCATTACGGCGCCATGCCCGACCCGCGCAATCCCGGCCACATCGCGGTCAAGGAAGCGGTGTTCCCGTTCGCCCGCTTCCCCGGCGTCGACATATTACTCGGCCCGGAAATGCGCTCGACCGGCGAGGTCATGGGCCTCGACCGCGACTTCGCGCTGGCCTTCGCCAAGAGCCAGCTCGGGGCGGGTGTTGATCTCCCCCGCGCGGGCACGCTGTTCGTCTCGGTGCGCGACGAGGACAAGAAGGGCATATTGCCGGCAGTGAAGCGCCTTGCCGGCCAGGGTTTTAAAGTGCTCGCCACCTCCGGCACCGCCCGCTTCCTCGCCGAAAACGGCGTCGCGGCGGAGAAGATAAACAAGGTGCTGGAAGGCCGCCCGCACATCGAGGACGCCATCCGCAACCGCCAGGTGCAGATCGTCTTCAACACCACGGACGGCCAGAAGGCGGTGTCGGACTCAAAATCGCTGCGCCGCGCGACGCTGATGCAGAAGGTGCCGTATTACACCACGCTCTCGGGGGCCGCCGCGGTGGCCGAGGCGATTGCCGCGCTGAAGGCGGGGAGCTTGGAAGTGAGGCCGCTGCAGGAGTACTTCGCGTAGGCGATTAGCCAATCTCCCTCCTTGTGGGGGAGATGGCCGGCAGGCCAGAGGGGGGCGCTGTCCCGCTGACGCTTAGCTCTTAAAATAGAGTGCGTCGTTCTGACGCATCTTGCTGACCCTCATTCAGGACTCGTTAACTATGACTCGCCCGACTTTTGTTGGGTGAAGCAGCTACTGCGCGTAGCAAGGGCTATGCCAACCACCTTTTGAGGCAAGAAACCGCAAGGACTCGTTAACTATGACTCGAGTCCACTTTTATCTTGCAACTACATCAGACTTGACATAAGATCTGACCATGGCTTCGCTACATGAACTCCTCGCTCGAAGGCACAGAGAGCTGATCAGAGCGCTCGCGGAAACGCGACGTCGGCTAGCGTCCATCGAGGAGGAGATTGATCAAATCGAAAGGGCTGCGACAGCAGCAAATGTAAATCTTGCGACTTCTGAGGAATTGGCAGAAAGGCAGGCGCCTCCCACTATGAAGGAAGCCGCTGTCCAAGTCCTCAGAGAAGCAACAGGTGGGCTGACTACAAACGAACTGCTGGAAATCATCAACAACAAGCTTGGCACAACTTTCGCCAGATCTAGCCTAAGCCCACAACTATCACGGCTAAAGGGCGATGGAATCCTCTACAGAGAAGAAGATGGTCGCTGGATATTGGCGTCTGATCCTAGCTTGAACGAGAATGGGGCATCCGAAGATGCCCCAGAACACGCCGATCGTAAAAGATCGCAGTCCTAGCGATCGGCTTTCCACGTACGCGAAGGAGGCCTCACATGCAGCCGCCATAAACAAATCCTGGCTACGCGTGATTTGATCATTCATAGCCAGCAACCGGGGAGCCCGGCAGTGGTGATGCGCGTTCCAATCCTCGCATCACCACACTAATTGATGCACACCATATGGTCAACGCTGCTCGCCTGCCCCGAAAATCCTACTCAGCTAGCTGTGGCGCGTCCAGAACCGAGGGCGAGTCAAATTGACTCACCCCCGGTTTTTACGACTTATTAACCATGTGATTCCATTAATATTTCTTCCGTTCAGGAGCAATTTTATGGACGCAACTTATAATTTGAATGGTGGCTTCAAGCCCACCATGAAGCGTTTCGCCGACCTGAACGGCCCAGACTATTTCCCTACGCCAAGATGGGCCACGCATGCTCTTATAGAAAACGAGAAATTCGTTGGTGAGATATGGGAATGCGCTTGCGGCGACGGGGCAATGTCTCGGGTCTTAGAAAGCCGCGGCAACCCGGTTCGCAGTTCCGATCTGTTCAACCGAGGCTTCGGCAAAGCAGGCGTTGACTTCAACACTGCGACGACCCCTGCAGATAATATCGTGACCAATCCGCCCTATAACAGCGCGGAGAGCTTCGTCCGCTCCGGAGTAAGGCTTGCGCGGAACAAGTTCGCGTTGCTCCTCAGGCTGGCCTTTCTGGAGGGTGCGAACCGCGCGAATACAATCTTCGCGGAATGCCCGCCATCAAGGGTATGGGTATTCAGCGAGCGGATTACATTTTACCCGGCCGGAGCCGTGCAAGCGGGCTCCGGCACGACCGCTTATGCTTGGTTCGTTTGGGACAAACGCGCGCCTGGCATCACAGAACTGAAATGGTTCCAGCCTGGTTATAAGCAAAAATTCTCTAAGGTCGCCTGAAACCATCCTTAATGGCAATAAGATGCCCGTCATAGATTAGATTACCGGGACTGTCCTTGTGAGATTTTATGTTGCGGACTATCTGAGAAAAGCGATCGTCGTTTCGACCATTTAGTTGTTCTTCATCCTCAGCGCTAAGTGGTATTCTATTTCGTAATTCTGCTATCAGTTTGGTAGTGGTAATTTCACGATGCGGTTCAGCATCAATGATCGCGATTACGTCTGACCCAATATCTGCTTCCCCAATTCTGCCCGGTTTCTTTGCCATCTATTCCCTCCCATGTTTAGCCGAGAATGCCTCCGATGTCGGCTGGACACAAGTACTTGCATCAAGGAACAATTCGCTAGCAGGATCGAAGTGCAAAGCGTGTTTCAAACTTGCTTAGCTTCAGCAGAGTGGGAGGCGACGCTCCCCCCTCACGCCACCGCGACACTCGATCTCAATATCGAACTCCATCGGCCATGAAGCCGGCGGCACGAAGCTGCGCGCCGGCGGGGATCACGCTGACACCGCTGCGTTCGCTGCGCACCCATCTCGCGCCTCAAGGAACGCCAGCGCCAACCCTCACCTCAGCCGAGAAATCCAATAAACCGTCCCGCGAAAAGCACGGCCGTCCACAGCATCAGCGAGAGCACAGCCAGCATGGTCGCGGCCCCATCGACCGGCTCCTCACCGCCTTTTGCGCGCCGCATGAAGGCGAGGAAGTTGGCGCCGGCAAGCAGGATGAGCCCCATCTTGGCGAGGAAGATTGGCATCGCCGCATACTCGCTCGCCCTGACTGAAAAGAGCAGCGACCCCGTGACAAGCGCACCGCCGAACGCGGCAAATGCGGTACGGCGCAGCAGCGCCACGAACGCCGTCTGCGGCAGCGAGCGGAAGGCGCCGAGGATCCTGAGATCCATGAGCCAGACGCTGGTGAGCAGCGCGCCGATCGACATAATGTGCAGTGCATTGATGATGGGGTAGGCGACGAACGAGGCCTTTAGTCCCCGCACCATAGCGAGCTGCTCGATGCCGGCAAAAAACCCGTCCATTCAGGCCGGCGGCACGCGGTCGGGATAGACATCATAGGTTTTGCCGCCGACGATGACGCGCACTGCCTTCATGCGTTTTTCGTTTTCGTCGCGCGAGCGGTTGCCGATCGCGGTCACTTCGTCGCCGATCTTGGCGACCTCCTCGGTAAAGCCGGCGGCGATCGTGCGGGACGGCGTCGCCATCTCCACCCGCCAGGCCTCTCCCTCGGCATCGACGTCCAGCGTGGCGTGCGGATTGCCGATATAGATGGCCGTGATCTTGCCCTTGAGTTCGAAAAATCCGTCCTGCGTCCACGACCAGCCGTGATGGGCATAGGCTGCGGTGGCGGCGGCAAGGATCACCGCCGCTGCCAGCATGACGCTTCGGTTGAAAGGTGACTGCATCGCTCGTCTCCTCGGTTCGGCATTAGAGGGTAGGTCAGCGCGCGGCAGCGTCAAATCACATGAGGTGTGCGCTGCCCCTCATTGCCCTGCCGGGCATTTCTCCCCGTATAGTGACGGGGAGAAAGGTGCCTTCGCCAAGGATTTCGCCAATCTCCAGAGTTGAAGAAAGGGAGCTGAGTTTGCCGCCAGCCCCCTTCTCCCCGTCCCTCTACGGGGAGAAGATGCCGGCAGGCAGATGAGGGGCGGCGCCGACTTCTACGATCGAGCGCCCGCTTGCCCCGACCCCTCACCCCGCCCAATCGACTTCGAACATCCCCAGCCGTTCGTAGAGCCTGACCGCAGCCGCGTTCTCCACCGTATTGGTCTTGAGATCGACATGCGCCGCGCCCCTTGCCTGAAACACCGCAAACGCGTGGCGCATCAGCGCCTCGGCGATGCCCTTGCCGCGTGCCTCGGGGTGGACGGCAAGGTCCTTGACGAAAGCCCGCGTCCAGCAGAGCGCCGCGCCCGCCAGCCGGCCCTTGCCGTCGATGACCAGGAAACACAAAGCTGGGTCGAATTCCGCATCAGCCGAAATGCGCGGCCACCATTCGTCGAACGGCCCGTCGGCGCCGTCGTCGAACACCGCGGTCAACAGCGTATGCAAAGCGAGTGCATCGGCGGCTTCGAAGCCGCGCATGAAAAAACCTTCGGGCCAGCGCGGCGCCAGAAGCGTGTCGTCGAAGATCTTGCGCAGGCGGATGTCGTTTGGCGCCGGTGGGCGCGGCTCAGGCATCGGGCTGCATGCGGCGGCGCAGGCTATCGCTGCCGAGGCCGGTTTCGCCCAACAGGCCTTTGCGCTTGGCGTCGTAATAATAGCCGCTCTGGTAGAGCCGGTCGGCGCGCTTAGGGTTGCCGCCTGAGACCAGCCAGGCGCCGCGCAGATATTTCACCGCATATTTCAAATTGGTCTCGGCATCGAACAGGCCGCTTGCCGGCCCGTCATAGCCCATGCCGCGCGCCGTCGCGTGCTTGATCTGCATCAGCCCCCAATGGCCGTGATTGTAGGCTTTCGGGTTGAACGTGCTCTCGCGGTTGACGACGCTGCGCACCAGATCGACCGGCACCTGATAAAGCGCGGAATATTTCTCGATCAGCCGCTCGATCTCGCTGCGGCCGCCGGCGTTGGACTGACCCTCGGTGGGGTCGGTCGCGGCCAGAGCGGCCGGGTCCTGCGGCAGCGTGTAGGAAACCGGCTGAACGCCGGGCATGGCCTCGGTCTGTTGGCTGACCGGCATGGCGACGGCTGGCGTCGCGGTAACAGGCAGGGCGTTGGCGGTCATGACGGCGGGGGTACTTGCCGCCAGCGGCGTCGGCCCGGCAAAGGCGGCGGCCGGCTCGATCGGCAGCGCCGCTGTCTGGGCGACGCCGGACGGCTCCGGCAGGACCGAAACCGTGTCAGGCAGCGCCAACGTAAAGCCGGCATCGGTATTGGCCGTATTTTCGGTGAAGGCTGGCGTCGGGGTCACCGGCGAAGTCGGGGTGCAACCGCTGAGAGCGGCCACGGCCAACACCGCCGCAAGGACGGGAAAGAGGAATTTTGCTGGCAAGCGGCGCTCGGGTCCGGTTCGTCGGGTGTTAAGAAGTCCTTACACCAGCATCTTTCCTCGGGCAATCCGCGGTAGCCGGTGGTTTTCGGGTGGCGAGCCGGGCCGCGAAATGCGATATTGTTCTGGATTTGTACTTCGAAGGATTCCGGAAAGGAGCACGCCATGCACGCCTCTCATGCCACCGCCGGCCACGCGGTCTTCGAAACCGTGCTCGGCTTCATGGGCATCGCCTGGAGCGATGCCGGACTGACCCGGCTCTGCCTGCCGCAGCGCAATCGCGACGCGGTCGAGCGCCGGCTGCTGCGCCATGCCGCCGCCGACCAGCCTGCGAAGCCCGAGCCGCAATGGGTTGCCGAGCTGATCGCGTCGATCAAGGCCTATGCCGCCGGCGAGGATATAGATTTCTCCAACGTGCCGGTCGATCTCAGCGGCGTCGACGAGTTCCGCCAGGCGATCTATGACGCGGCGCGAAAACTCGCCTTCGGCGAAACCACCACCTATGGCGAACTGGCCAAGCGCGCCGGCCATGCCGGGCTGGCGCGCGAAACCGGTGCCGCACTCGGCGCCAACCCGGTGCCGCTGGTCATCCCCTGTCACCGCATCCTTGCCGCCGGCGGCAAGATCGGCGGATTTTCCGCGGCCGGCGGCTCGGCCACCAAAGAAAAGATGCTGGCAATGGAAGGCGTACGCGTCGGCCCGCCGCCCCCGGCGCAGGTGTCGTTCGGGTTTTAGTGGTGCTGATATTCAGGCGAGGCCGGCACCCGGCGCACCATTTCGTCCCACTCTAATCCGGAAGCAGGCGCCGGCGAAAACGCCGGTCGATCTCCACCCGCTTGCATTTGTAGACGGTGCAGGAATTCGTGTCGGCGCTCGGCACCGAGGCCCGCGCCCTGACCTCGCCGATGTCGCAGAATTGCTGGCTCCGCACGTAGCGGTCGTAGAGCGCCAGCCCCGGCACGCGCGCCGATCTGTAACGCAGGATGACCGCGCCCTCGCGCGCGATCGTCGCCTGCACCTTGCCGCAGCTCATGCGGGTCGGGTCGTAGCGCGAGCCCGCCTGCGCCTCGGCGGCCACCAGCGTCAGGCAAGCGGCAAGCAGAACGATTTTCATGTCCCTCTCCCCAAAACCCGGTCGCGCCCGAAGCCGGCGCGATCCTCCCGGGTCAGGCGCGCAGCGACGACGCTCTCACGCGATTGGGGCGGCCGTTGGGCAGCGTTGCCGCCGCGCCATTTTCCGCCCCGTCTTGTTTTTTGCGCGAAGGCATATTATATGCGGTCCATTGATATTTCGGCCGATCGATCCGGGCCTCGCGATATTCGCGTTTGCTGACGTTCTATCTCCAAAATCTCGATACAAACCGGCTGGGTTTCGGCCCAGTCAAACTAAAGCAAACGTAAAGGACTATCGAAATGGCAACAGGTACGGTCAAGTGGTTTAATTCCACCAAGGGTTTCGGCTTCATTCAGCCTGACAGCGGCGGCGCGGACGTTTTCGTTCACATCTCCGCAGTCGAGCGTGCTGGACTGTCGACCCTGGTTGAAGGCCAGAAGATCAACTTCGAGATCGAGCAGGACCGCCGCACTGGCAAGTCGTCCGCTGGATCTCTGAGCAAGGCAGCCTGATTTTGCGAATGGCGCGCGCCGGGCGATAGCCCGGGGCGCGCGGCAAGTCACGGATGTACTGGCGGTCGCGCGAGAAGCGCGCCGGAGCGAAAGACCCCGACAAGCCGAAGCAGCAGATTGCTGCCGGCCCGGCCAAAGCGCTCCCGATCAGGCTACCAAGCATGGGAAGGCGGGATTTTGTCCCGCCTTTTTGCTGTCTGGATTCCAGTGAACCGCTGCCTTGGGCCTATAGTCCCACTTTGTGGTGTTTTTGGCCCAATGTGGTACTATTAATTCATGAGCAAGCTTGAACAGATTGAGAAATCCGTTGCCGAACTAAGCCCCGAAGAGCTGAGAGCGTTTGCCGCATGGTTCGAGGCGCTGCAGGCCGACATGTGGGACCGGCAGATCGAAGCCGACGCCAAGGGCGGCAGGCTGGACAAGCTTGCCGAGCAGGCCTTGGCTGATCATCGCGCCGGCCGGACCCGGCCTCTGTGAATCATTTTGCTACTCCCTCGTTTTGGGAGGCCTACGCAAAACTGCCCTCGTTAATCAGAGCAAAGGCGAACAGACGTTTCGCCAAACTGAATTCTGACCCGTTCCACCCGTCGTTGCATTTCAAACAGGTCGGGCGCTACTGGTCGGCGCGGGTTGATATCAACTACCGCGCCGTGGCTGTTCGCGACCACGATGACGTGGTCTGGTTCTGGATAGGCACCCATTCCGAATATGATCGCCTGCTGAAATAGCCGCGCGACCATTCACGTCATCGGCCGAGGGCCGCAAGCCCGACCTCCGGAGCGAGCCGCGAAGCGCCGAGAAGCGTGACTAAGGCAGCCACTCCAGCGGCACATGCCCCGGGTCGGCCTCGACCCTTTTCAGCCAGGCGGCCACCGCCGGATAGGCGTCGAGCTGAAACCCGCCCGTCTCGGCCGTGTGCGTATAGGCATAGAGCGCGATGTCGGCGACGCTGAGCGCATTGCCGGCAAAGAACGTGCTCCCGGCCAGGTGCTTGTCCATGACGCCAAGCGCCTTGTTGCCGCGCTCCAGCGTCAGCGCCAGCCGCTCGGGCGTTGCGTCCTTGGCTCTTTCGGGGAAGGTCAGCAGCGCCCTGCGCACGGCGATATAAGGCTCGTGGCTGTATTGCTCGAAGAACAGCCACTGATAGGCCAGCGCGCGTTCGTATCTGTCCGCCGGCAGAAACCGCGTGCCTTCGGCGAGATAGAGCAGGATGGCATTGGATTCGGCCAGCCGCCGGCCGTCGTCGAGTTCGAGCAGCGGCACCATGGCGTTCGGGTTTTTCGCGACATAGTCGGGCTTGCGCGTGTCGCCGGTGTGCGAGCTGACCTCGACATTGGTGAAAGCGATGCCGAGCTTGGCCATCAACAGGCGCGGCTTGTAGCAATTGCCGCTGTCGATCATTCCATAGAGTATCATCGGTGCTCCCCCTTGCTCGCAACCACCCGTCTCAGGGCTTGATCCAGCCTCTATCGCGGCAGCGGCGGCTTCATCCAGTGATTTGTTTTGGCGTAAGCATCAGCGCCGCTGATGCATTTCAGGATATATCGAGATTCAAGTCAGGCCGAGCCGAGAAGGGTGGGTTCCGAGAACCGGAGCGGAGCGTACTTTGGGTACGTGAGCACCGGAAGCGCAGGAAACCGCCGTTCGCAGGCCGGCATCACTTGAATCTCGATATATCCTAGCCGAATAGGGGGATGACGTTGTTGTCCCTGCCAAGCAGCCTGTCGATCGACAGCGGCTCCTCGTCGAACAGCGTACCGGCCAGCGCCGGCCGGGCAAGGTAAAAGCCCTGCAGCAGGTCGACGCCGCCATCCAGCGCGACGCGCAGATGCGTGGCGTTCTCGACGCCTTCGACCAGCACCTTGGCGCCACGGTCGTGCAGCGTCGAAACCAGCGGCCGGAAAAACCGCTCGGCGGCGGCATGGCGGCAGAATTCTGCGAACCAGGTGCCGTCAATCTTGACGATGTCGGGCTGCACCAGCGCTACCCTTTCTTCGGTCGAATGCCCGGTGCCGAAATCGTCGATGGCGATGCGGACGCCGTCGCGCCGCATCTCGCGCGCCAGGCTGACAAGCACCTTGTCGCCGGCCGCCTGTTCGGTGATCTCGCAGACCAGCATGCCGGGATGCAGGCCGAAATCCGCCAGATGCCTGGTCATCAGCCTGATTTCGGCCAGCGCCCGTGCGGGGTCATCGTTGATCAGCGGATTGTAATTGAAGAACAGGTCGAGCCCGTCGACGCCGATGTTGCGGAAGTTGCGCAAATGCAGCACCCGGCACATGGTTTCGACAAACAGCCGATCCGCTGCCGGCACACCTTCGAAGAAGATTTGCGGCGCCACCGGCCTGCCTGCGCGGTGCGGCTCGATCAGTCCCTCGACCGCGACGGCGGCGAGAAGCCTGCCGCGCGGCGCGAAGACCGGCTGATAGGCGCTCCTCAGCCGAAATGCGCCGTAGACGCCATATTCGATGCCGACCTCGTCGGCAAAGATCGCTTCGCCGACTTTGCGCCGCATGTCGGCCCGCCCGGTCACGATGCCACCCTGCGCCCGAAAGCCCGCATCGGCCGCCGCGAGGTCGAAACGGCCGTAGGCACTTTGTCCTTATCGGGCGACACCGCTGATGCCTGCCCGGCCTTGTCGAAGACGTGAAAGCTGGTCGGTGCAAGCTCCGGGCGTGCCAGCACGAAGCCTTGCACCATCGAGGCGCCCGACTTTTCGGCGAGCTCGAGCTGCCAGCCCGTCTCGATGCCCTCGAATACCGTACGGATGCCTTGCTCTTCGAAGCTGGTCACCATGGCGGTCAGCAAGGCGAAGCCGGCACCGGATTCCATCAGCGTCATGATCCAGTCGGCGTCGAACTTGACGATGTCTGGCCTGAGTTCCTTGATGCGATTGATGTCGGATTCGTCGGCGCCGTAATCGTCGACGGCAATGCGCAAACCATTGCCCCTGAGCGCCTCGACGAAATTGTAGAGCGTTTCCTGCGACGCAGATTTCTGTTCGGTGACCTCGCAGACGACGCGGCGCGGATCGATGTCGGCCTCGTGCAGCACCAGCCGCATTTCGCGCAGCGCCTTGTCGGCGATGCTGCGGTCGGTGAACACCGATGGATCGAAATTGATGAAGATGGAGGCGTCTCGCGGCAGGCAGGCGCCGGCGTTCAGAAGGTGCAGCGTCCGTGTCAGCGCCTCGATATGCAGGCGGTCGACCGCCGGACAGCTGTTGAAGAAACTCATTGGCGGCTGCGGCTCGCCTTCGCGGAACGGCCGGATCAGCCCCTCGAACGCGACGACGGAAAGCTTGCCCTTGTTGAAGGCGAAGATCGGCTGGAACGCGCTTTGCAGCGTATAGACCCCCCAGACACCGCTGGCGGTGCCGTCATCATGGCGGATGATATGGGCAAGCCCGATGCTGCGTGTCACGGTTCCTCGCTATGCGAGACTGGCGGACCGGCCACGGTCCTGCCGTTCAAGCTTTTACCGATCGTTGATGAATTTATTGTTGCCAGCATTGCGCGCTGGCTCATTCGACAATGCCTGCGCTGGGCTTGCGCTTGACCAGATGATGCGACATGAGAGGCGCCGCAGCGCCTTCGCCCGCCGGTCCTTTCTGGAGATATCTGTCATGGCCTTTCTTGCCGACGTCCTTTCCCGCGTAAAGCCTTCCGCGACCATCGCGGTGACGCAGAAGGCGCGCGAGCTGAAAAACGCCGGCCGCGACGTGATCGGGCTGGGCGCCGGCGAACCGGACTTCGACACCCCCGACAACATCAAGAACGCCGCGATCGAGGCCATCCGCCGAGGCGAGACGAAGTATCCGCCAGTATCCGGCATCGTGCCGCTGCGCGATGCGATCGCGAAAAAATTCAAGCGCGAGAACAATCTCGACTACCGGCCGGAGCAGACCATCGTCGGCACCGGCGGCAAGCAGATCCTGTTCAACGCTTTCATGGCGACGCTGAATCCCGGCGACGAGGTGATCATCCCGCGGCCCTACTGGGTGAGCTATCCCGAAATGGTGGCGATCTGCGGCGGCACCTCGGCCTTTGCCGACACCTCCATCGACAACGGCTTCAAGCTGACGGCGACCGTGCTGGAAAAGGCGATCACGCCGCGCACCAAATGGCTGTTGATGAACTCGCCGTCCAACCCCTCGGGCGCCGCCTATACCGAGGCGGAGCTCAAGGGCCTGGCCGACGTGCTGTTGAAGCACCCGCATGTCTGGGTGCTGACCGACGACATGTACGAGCACCTGACTTATGGCGACTTCGTCTTCAAGACCATCGCCGAGGTCGAGCCGAAGCTCTATGAGCGCACGCTGACGATGAACGGCGTGTCAAAGGCCTATGCCATGACCGGCTGGCGCATCGGCTACGCGGCAGGCCCGGTGCCGCTGATCAAGGCGATGGACATGATCCAGGGCCAGCAGACCTCCGGCGCCTGCACCATCGCCCAATGGGCGGCGGTCGAAGCGCTGAACGGCCCGCAGGATTTCATCCCGAAGAACAAGGCGATCTTCCAGGGCCGGCGCGATCTCGTCGTCTCGATGCTCAACCAGGCGCGCGGCATCACCTGCCCATCGCCGGAGGGTGCGTTCTACGTCTATCCCTCCTGTGCCCAGCTGATCGGCAGGAAGACCAAGAACGGCAAGGTGATCGACAGCGACGAAACCTTCTGCTCGGAACTGCTCGAGGCCGAGGGCGTGGCGGTTGTTTTCGGCTCGGCCTTTGGCCTCGGCCCGAACTTCCGCATCTCCTACGCCACGTCGGAGGCTCTGCTCGAAGAGGCCTGCACGCGCATCCAGCGCTTTACCGCCGCGCTGGTCTGAGACGTTTCAGCCGCCATACTGCTCGTCGTTCACCTTCTCCAGCCAATCGACATGCGCACCCTCGAGCGCCTCCTGCATGGCGATGTGGGTCATCGCCGATTTGGGCGCGGCGCCGTGCCAGTGCTTTTCGCCGGCCGCAAAGGAGATGACGTCGCCGGCCCTGATCTCCTGCAGCGGCCCGCCCCAGCTTTGCACGAGACCGGCACCGGATGTGACATAGAGCGTCTGGCCGAGCGGATGCGTGTGCCAGTGGGTGCGGGCGCCGGGCTCGAAGCTGACCAGCGTGGCTCTGAGCCGCGCCGGCGCCTCTTTCTCGATGATCGGCGTCTGCAAAACCCGGCCAGTGAAGTATTTTTCCGGCGCAACAATCGTCGGCACGCTGCCGCAGGCAATGATCTTCATCGTCGCAAATCCTCGATTCAATCCAGTGTCTTAGACCCTACCACTTTCGTCCGATGCCGGCTGCATCTCCTGCCGGCTGCGGGCAAAACGCGGCCAGAACAGACCGGTCCGCGTGCGGTAAGCGTCGTAGGCATCGGCCAACCTTGTCCGCGAAAATTTTCGCTCTTCGTCCAAGGCCGCGATCACGTAGATCGTAACGATGCCGGCGACCGGCACCACCGCCCAGACCGACCAGGTCGCGATACCCCATCCGACCCAGAAGATGATGTAGGACGTGTAGAACGGATGCCGGACATGGAGATAAGGGCCTTCGGTCACCAGGCTGTCAGGATTGTCAGGATCGAATGCGAACCGCAGCCCCGCCTTGCGGGAGACCGAGATCGCCCACCAGAACAGCGCCGAGCTTGCCAGTTCGATGGCGAGCCCGCCGATCTTCGCCGCCAATGGCTGCCGCTCGATCCACAGCAGCGCAAGAAAGAACAGCGCCGTGCCGACCACGACGGCCGAAATGATCATCGCGCCTTGAGACATGCTCGGCGACTGGAAATGCGCGCGCATCGACCAGGCATATTGGCCGAGCGTCGCGATGCTGCTGATCGAGACGAGAAGGTCGAGTGTGGATTCCATCATCAGGCTCCGGGGGTTAGCTGTGGTGGATTCGTTCATCATACCCGGCAGAAACCCAGAAATCATTTCTTAACCACCGTTCTAAACAACATGGTGACCTCGGCATGCGATGTTGACCTGGAGACAATCCCAAGGTCCAAACCAGATATGGCCGTTTCCCACCGCACGATCCGCACGCCGCAAGCGGATTTGCGCCTCAGCCAGTCGTCGGGACCCGGCATCCCGCTTGTCCTGATCCACGGCTCAGGCAGTTCGCGCGCCGTATTCGCCCGCCAGTTCGACAGCCCGTTGGCCGCTGCCCATCGGTTGATTGCTTTCGACCTGCCCGGCCATGGCGAATCGTCGGACGCCCGCGATCCGGCGACGGACTACACAATCGCCGGCCTTGCCCAATCGGCGGCCCAGCTCCTCGATGCCTTGGGCATCGGCCGCGCCGTCGTCTTCGGCTGGTCGCTTGGCGGGCACGTGGCAATCGAACTCGCGAGTTTTCACCGCGCCGTCGGCGGGCTGATGCTGACCGGCGCGCCGCCGGTATCGAAGGGTCCTTTCGGCATGCTGCGCGGCTTCCACGCGCATTGGGACATGCTGCTGGCGTCCAAAAAGACGTATTCCGAACGCGATGCCGAGCGCTTCGAGACGCTGTGTTTCGGCGACACCGCCGATCCGTCCTTTCGCCAAGCCATCCTGCGCACCGACGGCCGGCTGCGCGCCGCGGTGACGCGCGGCATGCTCACCGGCAAGGGTGCCGACCAGAGACAGGTGGTCGAGCAAGCCGCGTTTCCGGTCGCTATCGTCAATGGCGAGAACGATCCGTTCGTCCGGCTCGGCTATTTTGAGACGCTCGCCTACGGCTCGCTGTGGGAGCATTGCCACATCGTCTCCGGCGCCGGGCATGCGCCTTTCTGGGAGCGTGCGGACCTGTTCAATCCGTTGCTCGCGCGCTTTGCCGAGACGGTGGCGGTGCAGCGCGTGGACGCACCCCCGCTGGCGTCGCGCCTGACCGGCACCGGCTGAACCGGCCCCAACTTCAAATCCCTTCAACTTCAAATCCCTTGCCCTCCCGGCCTGCCCGTGGGACGATGCCCTTTGGGTAGGTGGCAAATTGAAAAAAGCCTCGCCCGCGACGGCCGACAGGCCGGCCGCCGCTCACAGGGAAACGCCTGAGTGGAGGTCAGCCATGGGTACTCGCGCCGGAGGACGACGCACGGGACCGAAATGCATTGCCATAGTCGGTCCCTTCGCAAGCGGTAAGACGACACTTCTCGAAGCCATACTCGCCCGTACAGGCGCCATTCCCCGCCAGAATCCCGTTTCGTCCGGAAATACCGTTTCCGATCATTCGCCCGAGGCGCGCGCTCACGGCATGAGCGTCGAGGCGACCTTCGCCACCACCGATTTCATGGGCGAGCCGTTCACCTTCGTCGATTGTCCCGGCTCGATCGAATTCTCCTTCGAAGCCGAGCCGGTGCTGGCCGCCTGCGACGTCGCCGTGGTCGTTGCCGAGGCCGACGAGAAGAAGATCCCTGCCCTGCAGCTGATCATGCGCAAGCTCGACGAGCTCGGCGTGCCGCGCATGCTGTTCCTGAACAAGGTCGACAAGGCGATAGCAGGTGTGCGCGACACGCTGAAGATGCTGCAGCCGGCAAGCTCGGTGCCATTGCTGCTGCGCCAGATCCCGCTGCGCAAGGACGGCGTCGTCATCGGCTCGATCGACCTCGCTCTGGAGCGTGCCTACATCTACCGCGAATATGCCGAGAGCGAGGTCGCCCAGATCCCGAGCGACGACAAGGCGCGCGAGCTCGAGGCGCGCTTTTCCATGCTGGAGACACTCGCCGACCATGACGACCGGCTGATGGAGCAATTGCTTGACGAGATCGAACCGCCGAAGGACGCGATCTTCGACGACCTCGCCGCAGATCTGCGCGACGGCACGGTGACGCCGGTGCTGATCGGCACCGCCGAGAAGGGCAACGGCGTGCTGCGCCTGTTGAAGGCGATCCGTCACGACGCACCCGACATCGCGGCGACGCGCCAGCGTCTCGGCGCGCCCGATGGCAATGCCACCGTGGTCCAAGTGATGAAGACCATCCACACCGCGCATGGCGGCAAGCTGTCGGTGTCGCGCATCCTGTCCGGCCAGGTCGCCGACGCCGCCGAGCTGTTCCTTCCCAGCGGCGAGACGGCAAAGGTCTCCGGCATCTACAAGATGCTCGGCAAGGACCAGGTCAAGCTGACTTCGGCCAAGGCCGGCGACACTGTGGCGCTCGGCAAGCTGGACGCCGTCAGGACCGGCCAGACGCTGAGCTCGACCAAGGGCGGCATCAAGCCGCTGGTCACGCTGGCGCCGCCGCAACCGGTCTTCGCCTTCGCGCTGCGGCCGAAAGAGCGCAAGGACGAGGTCAAGATGTCGGCGGCCATCCAGCGCCTGGCCGAGGAAGATCCCTCGCTCAACCTGCATCACAACCAGGATTCCGCCGAAACCGTGCTGTCCGGTCATGGCGAGATGCATCTGCGCGTCGTGCGCGAGCGGCTGGAAGGCAAGAACCAGATCCCGGTCGAAGGCCATGTGCCGGCCGTGCCCTATCGCGAGACGATCCGCAAAGCGACGCAGCAGCGCGGCCGCCACAAGAAACAGTCGGGCGGCCACGGCCAGTTCGGCGATGTGGTGCTGGAGATCAAACCGCTGCCGCGCGGTTCAGGCTTCCAGTTCACCGATACGATCACCGGCGGCGTCGTGCCGAAGACCTACATCCAGTCGGTCGAGACCGGCGTGCGCGATTACCTGAAATCGGGCCCGCTCGGCTTCCCGGTCGTCGATGTTGCCGTCAACCTTTCCGACGGCTCCTACCATGCGGTCGATTCCTCCGACATGGCCTTCCAGATGGCGGCGAAGCTGGCGATGAAGGAAGGCATGGCCGCGTGCTCGCCGGTGCTGCTGGAGCCGGTGATGAAGGTCGAGATCGTCACGCCGTCGGATGCGACGTCGAAGATCATCGCTCTGATCCCGCAGCGGCGCGGCCAGATCCTCGGCTACGACGCGCGGCCCGACTGGCCGGGATGGGACGTGGTCGAGGCGACCATGCCGCAGGCTGAGATCGGCGACCTCATCATCGAGCTGCGCTCGGCCACTGCGGGTGTCGCCAGCTACCGGGCCGTCTTCGACCACATGGCCGAACTCACCGGCCGGTTGGCCGACGAAGCGCTGAACGCCAACGGCAAGGCCGCCTGAGCTGCCCTTGCGGCCCAACAGGAAACGGCGCCCGGATGACCCGGGCGCCGTTTCTTGCGGACCGTCTTCGTGGGAGGCGAAACGGCAGGTCCGCCGCATGCTTGCCGCCGGTGTTTTGGCGGAGGAAGGTTCGGACGCGGTAGCTGCCTGAGCCCGGGTCGTCCGAGTGATGCCCCCATCCCCCGGACGAGCCACACCGCGTCCTATGCTCTGCTTAATCGATTTGGCGCGCCCGCGGCATGTTACCCGAGGTTACATGTCACTGTTACGCGACCGTTCCGGCCGATTTTCTGGCGATGTGTTGGTTTCGGGCAACAAAAAAGCCGGATCAATGAAGACCCGGCTGAGTTTGATTGGAAGTGCCTGTTAAGGCTAACCTCCAGAGGGGAACACTCGAGAGCGCTAATGGGAGGAGAACGCGCTCAGGAGATGATCTATATATGTGCTCTTCATGCCCAAGAAACAAGCATCTATTTTGCAACACTCACATGCAAAAAGGCGCCGGCTGTGGTCTAATCCGTCCCGAAGCGCAATAGGACCAGTTGAATCGCTGAAATACAGCCTGCGGCAAGGCAAAAATCGATCCGCGGCTGCGAATCAGCAGCGATTCCTGCTCGGAAAGTCGAAAAACGCAGGATGACGTGGAATCGTGCAGCACGCGTTTGTTTTTTCGGCAGGCAGACCTTGCTGGTGCATGCCGCCCAAAAGCCCGCCATCGAGCTTGACCTGAGGTGCGGCGGCTTGGGTTACGTGCCGGACAAGACCTGAAGCGCGTTGCAGGAGACCGTTCAAGGCCGCGCCCGTAAGGAGAGCTATATGCGAGCCACTTCGGCGATCGCCGGCAGCGTCATCTTTCTTGCTGTAGCGCCCGGCGTGGTCGCCGGACTGTTGCCTTGGCTGCTGACCGATCGCTATCGCCTGCCCTGGTCGAGACTGCCCGGTTTCGTTCCTGTGGGCTGGCTGCTGGTTGTCGCCGGCACAGCCATACTGCTGCACGCCTTTGCCCGGTTTGCCCTGGAGGGTCGGGGTACGCCCGCCCCGGTCGCGCCGACCGAGAGGCTGGTCGTCGGCGGCATCTACCGCCATGTCCGCAATCCGATGTACGTCGCCGTGCTGTCGATCGTCCTCGGCCAGGCACTGCTGTTTTCGAGCTGGACGGTCGCCGCCTATCTAGTCATCGCCGCGGCCGCCATGATCTCCTTCGTGAGACTATACGAGGAACCGACGCTTGCCCGCCGCTACGGTGACGAATACGAGGCCTACCGCCGTGCCGTACCAGGCTGGCTGCCCCGCCTGACACCTTGGCGCGGCTGACGCAGGCTCCAACGCTGCGTCACCACGGCAGCGGGCCGTCCTCGTTCGAGAACGTGCCCGTCGGACCGTTCGCGTCGAGAAGCGCGAGGCGCACGGGCTCCCGCGCGGCCTGTTCGACTGTGCGCGGACCTTCGAAGTTGTTGAGCTCCGTCGCGGTGTAGCCCGGGCACGCAGCGTTGACCTTGATGCCGGTCTCCTCGAGCTCGATGGCGAAGGCGAGCGTCATCGCGTTGACGGCCGTCTTCGACGGGTTGTAGACGGCGCCAAACGACGTGCGGTACGGAAAGGCCGGATCCGCGTTCAATGTCAGCGAGCCGGCGCCGCTCGATACGTTGACGATACGCGCCGCCGGCGCCTCACGAAGGAGCCGCAGCATCGCTTGCGTGACGGCGACGATGCCAAACACGTTCGTCTCGAATACGGCGCGTACGTCGTCGAGGGAGGCAATGCTCGGGCGGCCCGAATTGATGATCTCCTCGAGCGGCCTGCCCGGCTTTCCCGCATGGGAGATGCCGGCATTGTTCACCAGCACGTCGAGGCGGCCGAGTTCGATGCGGATGCGCTCTGCCGCGGCGGCGATCGACGCCTGATCGGTGACGTCGAGCTGCAGGGCGTGGGCATCCTCTCCGATGCTATTTGCGGCTGCCTCGGCATGCTCGAGCCTGCGCGATCCTACGAGCACGGTAAGGCCGTTCGCCGCGAGGTCCTTGGCGATCTGAAGACCGATGCCCTTGTTGGCCCCGGTGACCAGGGCGACGGGTTTGTCCTGCATGGTAATCTCCTTTTGTGCACCGATGTGTGGCCAACACCGCTTTGCCGTGCTAGATACAAGTCAAACGGAACCACGTTCCACATATATCCGGAACAAGGTTCCGTTTGCAAGAGGTAATTTGATGGGCGAAAAAACGCCGAACGGCAAAACGGATCAAGGCGATGGTCTGGAACCCCGCGACCGCGCGGATCGCCACGTGCGCGCCGACGCACGGCGCAACATCGACGCGTTGCTCCGGGCGGCCATGGCGGTGTTCGCGACCTCCGGCGTGGAGGCTCCGGTGCGAGAGATCGCGGAAAAGGCTGGCGTCGGCGTCGGCACCGTCTACCGCCATTTTCCACAGCGCTCGGACCTGATCGTGGCCGTCTTCCGCAACGAGGTTGACGCCTGTGCGGACGCCGCGCCGATCCTGGCCGGAAAGCATGAGCCCGGTGAAGCGCTGGCCCTGTGGATGCAGCGCTATGTGGATTTCATCACGGCAAAACGCGGCCTCGCGGCAGCCTTGTACTCAGGCAATCCGGCATTCGACACTTTGCCTGCCTATTTCAACCAACGGCTCCGGCCCGCGCTTCAAACATTGCTGGAGGCGGCGGCCGCGGCCGGCGAGGTGCGCGCCGATATCGAGCCGGGCGACCTGTTGGGGGCGGCCGCCAGCCTTGCCATGCCGGCACATGGCGGCGGCCCTGCCCAGGCGCGGCGCATGGTTGCCCTGCTGGTCGACGGTTTGCGCTACGGCGCCAGCACGCTGGCGGATACGCGTTCCTAAAGCGCGTTGCGTTCGACCGACCTGATGCGACGCGCTTTAGGTTCTTGTTTGATGCATGTCCTTATCGCAAAACCGCTGCACGCTTTTGCGCGACACGCATTAAATCAGAACGACCAGCTGCGCGCCTTGGCGATGATGAAATCGCGGAAGACATGCAGCTTCGCCTGGTTCTTCATCGCATCGGGATAGGCGAAATAGGTATCGAAGGACGGCACTTCGGTCTCGGGCAGCAACTGCACCAGTCCGGAATCCTTGCTGACCACGTAATCCGGCAGCATGGCGATGCCGGCGCCGCCCTGCACCGCCCGCTTGATCGACAATATGTCGTTGATCTGCAGCGTCGGCACCCTTTGCCCGCCTTCGAAATCGCCGACCGTCTCCAGCCAGTTCAGTTCCGACAGATGCGCCGGCACCGGCACGCCGAAGGTGACGATGCGATGGGTTTTCAGCTCGGCGATCGAATTCGGCTTGCCATATTTGTTTACATAGGATGGCGCCGCGTAGAGATGGAAATGCACGGTGAACAGGCGGCGCTGGATGAGGTCCGGCTGCTGCGGCTGGCGCAGCCGGATGGCGCAGTCGGCCTGGCGCATCGTGAGATCGAGCTCCTCATTGGCCAGGATGAGCTGCAGGCTGACCTCGGGATAGAGCTCGATGAATTCCTGCACGCGCTCTGTCAGCCAGCCAGCGCCGAGGCCGACCGTGGTCGTCACCCTGAGCACGCCGGAGGGCCGGTCCTTGGTTTCGGTCAGTCGCGACTTGATGGTTTCGAGCTTCATCAGCACGTCATGCGCCGTGCGGAACAGCATCTCGCCCTGCTCGGTCAGCACCAGGCCGCGGGCGTGGCGGTTGAACAGCGGCACGCCGACATCATGCTCGAGCGCGCTGACCTGCCGCGAGATCGCCGATTGCGACAAATGCAGTGTTTCCGCGGCATGGGTGAACGACCCCGCTTCCGCCGCGGCGTGAAACACGCGTAGCTTGTCCCAATCCAACGCCATGATTTCCCCTCGTCCTGTTTTCTGGCGTCCGCCTGTTTTCGGCGTCTGAATGAAAAATCAGGCTTTTGCGCGGCTTTTCTCAGCCGCTTATCGAACAATCACTCCGCCGCTTCGCGGTGAACCTCGATCCCTGCCAGATATTTTTCCGCCTCGAGCGCGGCCATGCAGCCGAGACCGGCCGCCGTCACCGCCTGGCGGTAGATGTCGTCGGTCACGTCGCCGGCGGCGAACACACCCGGCATATCGGTGCGGGTCGAATCCGGCGCCGTCCACAGATAGCCGTTCGGCTTCTGCTTCAGCTTGCCGGCAAACAGCTCGACCGCCGGCGCGTGGCCGATCGCCACGAACACGCCGTCGACCACCAGATGCATCTCCTGCCCGGTCACCACGTTGCGCAGCTTCAGCCCTTCGACCGACGGCGGCAGCGGCGCCTTGCCGGGCCTGCCGGTGATCTCGTCGACCACCGTGTCCCAGATGATGCGGACATTGTCTTTCCGCAGCAGCCGCTCGCGCAGGATGCGCTCGGCGCGGAAATCGCTGCGCCTGTGGATGACGGTGACGCTCTTGGCCAGGTTGGAGAGATAGAGCGCTTCCTCCACCGCCGAATTGCCGCCGCCGATCACCGCGACGTCCTTGCCGCGGTAGAAGAAGCCGTCGCAGGTGGCGCAGGCCGAGACGCCAAAACCCATGAAGGTGTGTTCGCTCGGGATGCCCAGCCATTTCGCCTGGGCTCCGGTGGCGATGATCAGCGCGTCGGCGGTATAGATCGTGCCGGAATCGCCCTTGGCGCGGAACGGCCGCACGTTGAGGTCGACCTCGGTGATGATGTCGTTGACGATGTCGGTGCCGACATGCTCGGCCTGCCTGAGCATCTCGCTCATCAGCCATGGACCCTGGATCGGTTCGGCGAAGCCCGGATAGTTTTCGACATCGGTGGTGATCATCAGTTGCCCGCCCTGCTGCAGGCCGGCGACCAGCATCGGCTTGAGCATGGCGCGGGCGGCATAGATCGCCGCCGTATAGCCAGCGGGGCCGGAGCCGATGATGAGAACAGGCGCGTGCTTGGTGATCATGAAAAACCTCTGCGGGGAGCAGCCATGGATTGTGGCATGAACTCTCGTCGATTGTTGCGCGTAATGTAAGTGTTGCCTGCGATGCCAGCAAGGCAAGTTGCCGTTCGTCCCCGGAAAGCTTCGGCGCCGGCGACGGCGACAAGCAACCCGCAGCAAGATGTGCGAAAATCCTCGATCCAGCGGATGGAATGGACAGCAAAGTCGTTTAATTACAAAGTCGCGAAAGATTCTTTCGCGTCACCACGGAAGCCACCATGCCGATCAAGGCCGATCTCGATGCCATCGACTGGAAGATCCTGCGCGAGCTTCAGCAGGACGGACGCATGACCAATGTCGAACTGTCGGGCCGCGTCGGCATTTCGGCGCCGCCGTGCCTGCGCCGCGTCAGGCGGCTGGAAGAGGCCGGCATCATCCGCGGTTACCGCGCTTTGCTCAACGCTCCGGCGCTCGGCCTCGACGTCGTCGCCTTCTGTCTGATCGGCCTGCATCACCAGGCCGACGCCGAACTCAAGACCTTCGCCGAGCGCACCCGCGGCTGGCCGATCGTGCGCGACGCCTGGATGGTGTCGGGCGAGTCCGATTTCCTGCTGCATTGCGTGGCGAGCGATCTCGGCACCTTCCAGACCTTCGTCATCGAGGAACTGGCCTCGGCCCCCAATGTCGATACGGTGCGAACCGCGCTGACCATCCGCCGGGTCAAAGACGAAGGGCTGGTGGCGTTTTCGGCTTAAGAGAGCAGGCAAAGCGGCTGCGAAACAAAAAACCGGAAACAAAAAACCCGCCTCGGCGGGCGGGATCGTCGGTGGAATCATCACCATACCGAAATTAGTAGCATAGCTGCCGGCACAAAGCAAGAACAAAATTGCCTTCAGCGTTGAAGATTGGCTTCATTCCAGCTTAGGTTCCTCGCCCCACGAAAGTGGGGAGGTGGCTCGGCGAAGCCGAGACGGAGAGGGGAACCGCGCTCTACGAAGCCCCCTCTCCAGCCGCTTCGCGGCCACCTCTCCCCCGCTTCGCGGAGGGCGAGGAACCCAGGTCCTGAGAGTTCGAGGATCACCCTGCGTCGCAGAGGCGCGTTTCGACCATTTCGCACAAATGGTGGTAGAGGCACAAATGCCCCTGCTGGATGATCGGCGTCGAGGTCGAGGGTACGTTGAGCAGGATGTCCGAGAGCGGCTTCAGCTTGCCGCCGGTGTCGCCGGTCAGGCTGACAACCGTCATGCCCATCATGCGCGCCTGTTGGGCGGCGGCGAGGATGCTTGGCGAATTGCCGCTGGTCGAGATGGCGAGCAGCACGGCGCCCGCCGAACCATGCGCCTCGACCTGGCGCGCAAACACCGTGTCGAAGCCGTAATCATTGCCCCAGGCGGTCAGCACCGCCGCGTTGGCCGGCAGCGCGATGACGTTGTAGGCCTTGCGCTCCCTGAGGAAGCGGCCGACCAGCTCGCCGGCGATATGGATGGCGTCGCTGGCCGAACCGCCATTGCCTGCTATCAGCAGCGCCTTGCCCTGCGAAAGCGCGGCGACGACGGCGCTGACCGCCCGCTCCATCTCGCTGGTCAGGTCGCGCTCGACCATCGCCGAAATCGCGGCCGCCGAGCGCGCCAGGTAATCGTTCAGTTCGGACATGAAACCCTCAGTTCCCGGCGCGCAATCTGCCGATGGTGCCGGTCGTGCTCTTGCCGGCGACGAGGTCGACCAGCACGACGCGGCCGCCGGCCTTCTGCACGACATCGGCGCCAACCACCTGATCGACCGTATAGTCGGCGCCCTTGACCAGTATGTCGGGGCTCAGCGCCTCGATCAGCGAAAGCGGCGTATCCTCCTCGAAGATGACGACGGCGTCGACCGAGGCAAGTGCTGCCAGCACGCAGGCCCGGTCATGCTGGTCGTTGACCGGGCGCCCCGGCCCTTTCAGCCGGCGCACCGAGGCATCGCTGTTGAGGCCGAGCACCAGCCGGTCGCACTGGCTGCGCGCCGCATGCAACAGGCTGACATGGCCGGCATGCAGGATATCGAAACAGCCATTGGTGAAGCCGACGCTCAAGCCCTCGTCTTTCCAGCCCGCCACCAGCCGCACGGCGGCGGCGGCATCGAGGATCGCATCCAAGTGGGCGACCGGACCATGCGAGCGAAACAGCGCACCGGTGAGTTCCTCGATCGTCAGCCGCGCCGTGCCGCGCTTGCCGACGACAACACCGCCGGCGGCGTTGGCGATCGATCCGGCCATGACACGATCAGCCCCTGCTGCAAGAGCCAGCGCGAAGGTCGCGATTACCGTGTCGCCGGCGCCCGAAACGTCGAACACTTCGCGCGCCTGCGTGGCGATATGGCGGGCATCGTCCGCACCGATGACGCTCATGCCCTTTTCGCTGCGCGTCGCGACGACGAAATCGAAACCGTGCGCCGAAATCAGCTGGCGTGCCGCCGCCTCGATTTCGTCGTCGGCAAACACTGCGCGGCCGACCGCCTCGCCGAGTTCCTTGCGGTTGGGCGTGATTGCCGTCGCGCCGGCATAACGCGCATAGTCGCGGCCCTTCGGGTCGACCAGCACCGGCTTGCCCGCTTGCCGGCAGATCGAGATCAGCTCGCCGGCGACGCCGTCGAGCAGCACGCCCTTGCCATAGTCGGACAGGATGACGATGTCGGCGCCCGCCAGCGCTTGGCGAAAATGCCCGATCAATGTCGCGCGCTCGGCATCGCCCAGCGGCTTGATTTCCTCTTCGTCGAAACGCAGCACCTGCTGGTTGAGCGCGCTGAAGCGGCTTTTCGACGACGTCATGCGATCGGCATCCTGCGCCAGCCCGCCGGTGTCGACGCCAAAGTCGCCGAGCATGCGCATGAGGTTTTTGCCGGCCTCGTCAGCGCCGATCACGGAGACCGGCATGACGGCAGCGCCGAGCGAAACGATATTGGCGACGACATTGCCGGCGCCACCCATCGCCAGCGTTTCGCCGCGCCCGTGCAGCACGGGGATCGGCGCCTCCGGCGAAATGCGCTCGATCACGCCGTTGACGAAACGGTCGAGGATGAAATCGCCGACCACCAGCACGGTGGCGCCGCCGAAGCGCGAAATGGCGCGGTGAAGAGGTTCGGGAGAGGGCAGCTTGATCATGTCAACGCGTGGGAGAGCCGATTTTCAGTGATGGGAAATTCGATTGGCAGGGCCGGCCGTTCATGGCGATGCCGATATACCGCAATTTCAGCCGACGCAACGCCGGGCCTTCGACCGGTCGCGGCGGCGAGACAGTGCGTCAGCTTTTCTGCAACGCGACATGCACGCCCAGAGCGACAAGCACCGCACCGCCAGCGCGCCGCATCAGGCGCTGCGCCCGGCTCGACTGCCGCAGCCTGGCGATCACCGCGCCGGCCAGTATCACGCAAACAATGTCGGCCGACGAGAACATCAAATTGACGATTGTTCCAAGCACAACGAACTGCAGCCAGACCGGAAACGCTGCCGAGGCATCGATGAATTGCGGCAGGAACGCCATGAAGAAAATCGCCGTCTTGGGGTTGAGCACCTCGACGGCAATGCTCTCGAAAAAGGCGCGGCGGGCGGATTTCGGCTGAATTCCCGGCAAGACAACGTCGCCTTGCGCCTTGGCGCGAAACAGCGAAACACCGAGCCAGATCAGATACAGCGCACCGACCAGCTTGACCGCCATGTAAAGCACCGGCACGGCATGGAAAAGCACCGACAGGCCGACAGCGGCGGCGAAGACATGAACGTAGCCGCCAAGATGGATGCCGAGCGCCGCCATCAGGCCGGACCAGTGGCCGCGCGCCATGGTTTGCGCGGCGGCATAGAGCATGGCCGGGCCGGGGATATAGGCGAAGATCGCCGTGGTGGCGAAAAAGGCGACAAGCAGTTCGGTTGACGGCATTACCTTGCTCCTGTCGCCGGTCGGCCGGCAGGCCGACTGAAACGTGACGTTTGCGGCGCCACTATGGCGCTCATCCGGCCGCCCAGCCACCTGCTTTGTCGACAGCCCGGCCCGCCTCCCCTATAAGGCCAGAATCCCACAAGGGCTACAACCGGCACAAGGTACCAGAGGCTTTCATGATCATCGTCACGGGCGGCGCCGGCATGATCGGTTCCAACATCGTCGCCGCGCTCAACGCCGAGGGTTTCAGCGACATCCTCGTCGTCGACGACCTCACCGACGGCCACAAGATCGCAAACCTCGCCGATCTCGAGATCGCCGACTATCTCGACAAGGACGATTTTCTGGCGCGGATGGAGGCCGGTGACCTCGGCCGCATCGAGGCCGTCTTCCACCAGGGCGCCTGCTCGACCACCACCGAATGGAACGGCAAGTTCATGATGGAGGTCAACTACGCCTATTCGAAGCGCCTGCTGCACGCCTGCCTGGCCCTGCGCGTGCCGTTCCTCTATGCCTCCTCCGCTTCGGTCTATGGCAGCGGCGCCGAGTTCCGCGAGGAGCCGCAATGCGAACGGCCGCTGAACGTCTATGCCTATTCGAAAAAACTGTTCGACGACTATGTCCGCCGCACCGTTTTCGATACCGATCACTCGCCGGTCGCGGGCCTGCGTTATTTCAACGTCTATGGACCGCGCGAGGCGCATAAGGGCGCCATGGCCTCTGTCGCCTTCCATCTGTTCAACCAGGTCGAGCAAGGGCAGAATCCCAAGCTGTTCGGCGCCTATGGTGGTTTCGGGCCCGGCGAGCAGAGCCGCGACTTCATCCATGTCGGCGATGTCGCCGACGTCAATCTGTGGCTGTGGAAACGCGGCTCGAGCGGCATCTTCAACTGCGGCACCGGCAAGGCCCAGCCGTTCCGCGCCATTGCCGAAACGGTGATCGATACGCTGGGCCAAGGCCAGATCGAGTTCATCGAGTTTCCCGACCACCTCAAGGGCAGCTACCAGAGCTTTACGCAAGCTGATATGTCCCGCTTGCGCGCAGCCGGTTACAATGGCCAGTTCCGCACAGTGGAAACCGGCGTCAGAGACTATGTCGAATGGCTGAAAGCCCAACGATCCTCGTGATCGGCCCACGCTGGGTGGGCGACATGGTGATGGCGCAGTGCCTATTCCAGGCGCTGAGGGAGCTTCATCCGGATGCCGCCATCGATGTGCTGGCGCCGGCATGGGCAGCACCGCTGGTCAAGCGCATGCCCGAAATCCGTCAGCAGATCGACCTGCCGCTGCAATCCGGCGCATTCGAATTCCGCATCCGAAGGCGCTTCGGCCGCCTGCTGCGCGGCCGCTACGACATGGCCTTTGTCCTGCCGGGAAGCTGGAAGTCGGCGCTGATCCCGTTCTTTGCCGGCATTCCGCGCCGTGTCGGCCATCTCAGGGAAATGCGCTACGGGCTGCTGACCGACATCGTGCCCTTGCCCGATCGCCTGAAGCGGCGCACCGCGCAGGCCTATTTCAGCCTTGCCCGTGGCGGCGCCTTCCAGACGCCGAAGCTCGCCGTCGATCAAGCCAGCCAGGCGGCACTGCTCAGCCGTTTCGGGCTGACGGCGGGGAAATTCGTGGCACTCATGCCCGGCGCAGAATTCGGCCCGGCCAAGCGCTGGCCGAGCGAACACTATGCCGGCCTTGCCCGTGAGATGATGGCGAAAGGGTTTGGCGTGGCACTGTTCGGATCGAAGAACGACGCTGGGGTGACGGCGGAAATCGCCGCGCTGGCGCCGGGCACGGTCGATCTTGCCGGCCAGACGCGGCTCGAGGATGCCATCGACCTGATCGCCGCGGCGAGGCTCGCCGTCTCCAACGACAGCGGGCTGATGCATGTCGCCGCCGCGGTCGGCACGCCGGTCGTCGCCATCTACGGCTCAACCTCGCCGCAGAACACGCCGCCGCTCGCCGAGCGCCGCGAACTGGTCTGGCTCGGCCTGTCCTGTTCGCCCTGCCACAAAAAAATCTGCCCGCTCGGTCATCTCAACTGCCTGAAAACGCTGGAGGTCGAACGCGTCGTGGCGGCGGCGGAGCGGCTGCTGGAAATGCCGGCCGCCGCATGAAAGTGCTGATCGTCAAGACATCGTCCATGGGCGACGTCATCCACACCTTCCCGGCGATCGAGGACGCGCGCCGCGCTCGGCCGGATATCTCCTTCGACTGGTGTGTCGAAGAGGCATTTGCCGGCATTGTGGCGCTGCATCCAGCCATCCAGACCATCCACAGCGTGGCGATCCGGCGCTGGCGCAGGAAGCTGCTCGAGCCCGGCACATGGCGGGAAGTGATCGGCTTGCGCCGCGCCTTGCGCGATTGCCGCTACGACCTCGTTCTCGATGGGCAAGGCTTGCTGAAATCGGCGCTGGTGGCGCGGCTGGCGGCAGCGCCGATCGCCGGTTTCGATCGGTCGAGCGCTCGGGAGCCGTCGGCGACCTTGTTCTACGACCACCGGTATCCCGTGCCGCGCGGCCTGCATGCCATCGAGCGCACGAGACGCCTGTTCGGGCTGGCGCTCGGCTACGAGCCGGATCTTTCCCGGCTTGACTCCGGCATCGCGCCGCCGGCCGGAAGATCCATTCTTGTCGGTGAAAAGACCGCCTTCCTGCTGCATGGCACCAGCCGCGAGGACAAGAAATGGCCGGTCGCGGACTGGATCGAAACCGCCCGTCTGCTGGTGGACAAGGGGATGACGCCGGTCACCACCTGGTCGAACGATCGGGAACAGGCGGCTGCCGAAGCGATCGCCGGCGCCGTTTCGCAAACCGTGGTGGTCGCCAGGTCGCCGCTTGCCGAGATCGCCGCTGTCATCGGCGGCTCGACGCTGGTCATCGGCGCCGACACCGGCCTGACCCATCTCGCCAGCGCTTTCGGCCTGCCGACGGTGGCGATATTCCTCGCTACCGAGCCCGGCCTGACCGGCCCGCGCGGACCATTCTCATCGACGCTGCTGGCCAGGCCCGGTCACAGCGTCACCCCGCCGGAGGTGATGGCGGAAGCCGAGAGGCTTGTGGAGCGCCAGACGCTTGGTCAGGCCGGTGACCGCTGATTTGCTCAATCCATTCAATCGGAAAGGTCAGCGCTGCCCCTTCCCTTCTCCCCTTGTGGGAGAAGGTGGATCGGCGCGAAGCGCCGAGACGGATGAGGGGTGTTGGACGGAGTGCGGAGGGAGCCAAGCTGGAACACCCCTCATCCGACCTCGCTTCGCGAGGCCACCTTCTCCCACAGGGGGAGAAGGCAGAGCAGCGCCAATCCCCTAGATAAATTGCACCTGGACGATCTCGTAGCCCCTGGCGCCGCCCGGTGCGTTGACCTCGATGGCGTCGCCGACTTCCTTGCCGATCAGCGCGCGCGCGATCGGCGAGGAGATCGAGATGCGGCCGGATTTCACGTCCGCTTCCTGGTCGCCGACGATCTGGTAGGTCTTTTTCTCCTCGGTATCCTCGTCGACCAGCACCACGGTGGCGCCGAATTTGACCTTGTCGCCGCTGAGCTTGGTGACATCGATCACCTCGGCCCGCGCGATCAGGTCCTCGAGCTCGTTGACCCGGCCCTCATTGAGGCTCTGTGCCTCTTTTGCCGCGTGATATTCGGCATTTTCGGAGAGGTCGCCATGCGAGCGCGCTTCGGAAATCGCCTCGATGATACGCGGCCGCTCCTGTTGCTGGCGCCAGCGCAGTTCTTCCTTCAATGACGCGAACCCCTCGCCTGTCATCGGGACCTTGTTCATAATGCCTGACCTTTCCTGCCGCCGCCCCCGCAATCGGGAGCGACCTTGTCGATGGTACAAAAAGAAAACGGTCCGGCAGCCTCGCTAACGGAACCGTCTCACCACAATCTTGCAAGATATAGCAATCTTCGCGGGTTTTTCACGTCCAAAAAGTCGGTTTTTGAAAAATCATCCACCGATTGCACGGCTGACCCCACGTCGAGCGGGGTTTCCAAGATCGTATCGTGTACCGTGATGCCAAATTCCAGTTCCGAGCAGCATGTGAGCACAGCAAAAAACCGGCTGCGATCGCCGCAGCCGGTATGAGCAGCGTCCGGAAGTCGGATCAGCTCCTCATGAAGTGATCGATCTGCTCCGACAGCATGCCGTATTCGCGAGACCCCTTGCCCGTGCGCTTCTCGATCTCGCGGAGCTGTTCCTGGGCGCCAGCAAGATCGCCGATCTGCAGGTGCGCCTCGCCGAGATATTCGCGCACCAGCGTGTAGTTCGGGTCGATGCGCAGCGCTTCCTCGTAATAGCCGAGGCCGACGGTGACGCGGCCGGAATGGCGGTGCGAATAGCCGAGATAGTTGAGGATACGCGGGTCCTGCTTGTTGGCGGCGAGGCTGAGCACGGCGATCGCCTCGTCATAGCGTCCATCCATCGCCAGCGCGCGACCGGCATCATAGATGCTGTCGTCATCCAGCATGCCTTGCTTCGGCGAGACACATTTCTTCTGCTTCTTGTCCCAGGCCTGCCCCTTCTTGCACTGGCTCTGGCCGCCGCCGCCATTGCCGCCGCCGCCACCACCACCTCCCCCGCCTTCACCAGCCGAAAACGCCGGAGCCGCAATCAGCGGCAGGGCGGCAATGGCCATGGCGTAAATCAGCAATCGTCTGCGCATTACACTCTCCTTTGAACCTGACAATGCAACACTAACGCCGGGCCGAAGCCGTTTCGTCCCCGGAAAATGCCATCCTATCTCAAAACCGCGATCTCTCCCAGCAAGGCCATCTTATCCCGGGAAGAGAGGGCATCGGAAATCATGCTCACGATCAACGCCGCCGCGCAAGATAACGTGACGAGCGCTGCAAATCCGCTATCATCGGGCCGACCGAGCACGAAGCAGGGAGACGGCCGGTGCAGCAACGCGTTGAACGAGACTGGGAGCTTTCGATCGGTCCCGACACCGTGCGCCTGTTCATCCTGAAGGCGAAGGCGCTCAGCGCCGCCGTCAACGAAGACTATGCCGACGGCGCCGAGCACGAGGTAGAGCTCGACGGCAACGCGCACGACAACCACCATCATGACGGCCTTGCCGAGGAAAGCTCCGAAGATCTCACCGAAGAAGAATTGCGCGAGCTGATCGACGATCTCAATGTCGACGAAGCGGCCGAACTGATTGCGTTGGCCTGGGTCGGCCGCGGCGACTATGACGCGACGGAATGGACGGACGCGCTGTCCGCCGCCCGCGAGCGCGCCAACAAGCGCACGGCAAAATATCTGCTCGGCATGCCGCTGCTGGCGGACTGGCTCGAGGAAGGCCTGGAGGCGATCGGCGCGTGACGGCGCGGTTACCGATTGTGATCGCCTCGAACCTTCGTCCAAGGCAACTTCCCTGCATTCTGGCCGTTGCGAGCTGATGGCGGCGTTTGGTTTTTCCGGATTGTGCAGACTGATGCTCGCCGTTGCGGCGGCGTCGCTGCTGGCGGGACCTGCATTAGCCAAGGCGCCCGAACTACCGCAAACCGCACCGGTTCCCCAGCCCAACCGGGAAGCCACTTCGCCATCGCCAACCGAGATCCCGGTCCCCGAACCACGCCCCGCTCCGGAGGCTGAGCGGCCCAAAAACGGTCAGCCTCAAAACGATCAGCCCCAAAATGGCCAGTCCAAGACCGAGCAGCCGGAGCCACCGGCGATCGCACCGCAGCCGCCTGAAAAGCCGGCGCAGGCCGAGCCGCCGGCAAACCCATCGGTCGCGCCACCAAACCCCGCCGAGGCAGACGAGAAGGCGGAGCAAAAAATCCTTCCTGATCCTCGATCGGCCGCCATTGCCGGGAAAGAAATGCCGGCCGAGGAATTGGCCTGCCGCAGGCGGCTGAAATCGATGGGCGTCGATTTCGAGGAGCGCAAGCCCGAGCATGATACGGCGGTCGGTTGCTCGATCCCCTACCCGATCGTGCTGAGGACGCTCGGCAAATCCATCGCCATCGGCCCGGAGCCCGAGCTGAATTGCCAGATGGCGGAAGCGGCCGCACGCTTTGCTGCTTCGGTCATCCAGCCTGCCGCAAAGGCCGAGTTCGGCGCGGATATTAAATCGATCGGCCAGGCCTCCGCCTTTGTCTGCCGGTCGCGCAATGGCGGCGGCAAATTGTCGGAGCACGCCTTCGGCAACGCGCTCGATATCGCCAGCTTCAAGCTTTCGGACGGGAAGGAGATCGATGTCGGCCCCGCGCCGCCGGAAAAGGACGCGAAATTCCTGAACGCAGTGCGCAAGGCAGCCTGCGGACCGTTCAAGACCGTGCTTGGCCCCGGCAGCGATGCCGATCATTCGCTGCATCTCCACTTCGACCTCGAACCGCGCCGCAATGGCGGCACGTTTTGCCAGTGACATCGAGCCCGCCGAGATCGGGCGCCGCAATTTGGCCGCAGGCGTGAACGGCGCCGCTGATTTTTCCTTTACCCTTGGCGATTAAACTCTGTGCCATCTGGGGACAGGAACCCTGCCGATGGCCGGAATATTTCGCGCTGCGCTTGCCGCCGCGCGGCAAACAAGGCGCGCGCGTATGGCCGGCAGGCTTGCCGCCATGCTTGCCATTGCGGGGGTCTCCGCCTGCAATACCGGCAGCGTGCTGTCGCTGCAGCCGGCCGTCGATGTCGGCAGCCAGACCGCTGCCGTCCCGCCCAATTCCGGCGCGCCCAATTCCGACCCACAAAGTTCCGGCCCGGAATATTCCGGCATGCAGCGCCTCGTCCCGTCCAACCCCTATATGACCGCCGCCTATCCGCGCATGGACAACCCGATGTCGCCGGCCGAACAGATGCCGGCCACCGAGATCGATTGCCGCAAGGAACTGAAACGCCTCGGCGTTGTCTACACCGACGTTGCGCCGATCCATGAAGGCCAGTGCGGCATCGACTATCCGGTCAAGGTCTCGGCCATCGGCAGCGTCGAGATGAAGCCGGCCGCGACGCTGACCTGCGACATGGCCGCCACCTTTGCCGGCTGGACCAGGAACGAACTCGTCCCGTCGGCCCGCTGGCGCTATTTCTCGGGCGTCAAGACCATCCACCAGGGCTCGAGCTATTCCTGCCGCAGGATCGCCGGCGAAGGTGTTTTGTCCGAACACGGCAAGGGCAATGCGCTCGACGTGATGAGCATCGAACTCAACAATGGCGACGATATCGACGTCCGCAAGCCCGGCCTGTTCGCCTTCCGCACCCGCGGCTTCCTCAACAATGTGCGCGCCGACGGCTGCCAGTATTTCACCACCGTGCTCGGCCCCGGCTACAACTACGACCACCGCAACCATTTCCATTTCGACATCAAGAACCGCAAGAACGGCTATCGCGCCTGCCGCTGATTGCAGCCCCTGCCCAAGACTTGCTGCGCCGGTTAAGATGATGCGCAGACGCTTGGGTGGTGCCTCTTGAGCCAACGAAGCCTTCGACGACGTGCAACGACCTGGTTGGTGGCATGCTGTGCCGCTTATCTTTCGCTCGCCTATTTCGCCGCGCCTGAGTTCTGGACGTTGCGGGACCGCAATTTTCGCAATCAGCAATTCGAGATGGTGACGCACACGCCGCAAGGCATTCCGGGCGATCCGATCAATGTCGGCCTTGTCGGCACCAAGAAGGAGGTTGTCCATGCTTTTGCCGTCGCCGGCTGGGATACGGCAGACGCCATCACGCTGAAGACCGCCATCGAGATCGGCGAAAGCGTGCTGTTCAACCGCCCCTATCCCGACGCGCCGGTCAGCCGGCTTGTGTTCGAAGGCCGCGCCCAGGACCTCGCCTTCGAAAAGCCGGTCGGCGACAGTGCCGACCGGCGCCATCACGTCCGCTTCTGGCAGACCGATGCGACCGGAGACGACGGCCGGCCGCTCTGGCTCGGCTCGGCAAGCTTCGACCGGGGCGTCGGCCTCAGCCATGACACCGGCGCGATCACCCATCATATCGGCCCCGACGTCGACGCCGAGCGCGACGGGCTGATGCGCGACCTCTCCGCCGCCGGCATGCTGATCTCGACCAGCGAGATACCAGGCGTCGGCGCCACAAAGACCGGGCGCAACGGCGAAGGCGATCCCTATTTCACCGACGGCAGGGCCATCATCGGGGTCCTGCTGCAACTGCCGTAGGCGCGCAATCGGCCTTCCCGTCTGACAGCCATTTCGTCCCGACGGGCTCAGGGCACGGTGATCACGATCTTGCCGAACGGTCCTGTCTCCAGACGCTCAAATGCCTCCGGCACCTCGTCGAAGCCAAACACCTTGTCGATCACCGGCTTGATCGCGAGCGTCTCGATCGCCTGGTTCATTCGCTCGAAGGCGCGGCGGTGGCCGATCGATATGCCTTGTACGACGATCCGGTTGCGTATGAACGGCAGGACCGGAAAATTGAGTTCCATGCTGCCGAGAAGGCCGATCACCGACAGCCGGCCGTCGGCGCCCAGCGCGTTGAGCGAGCGTCGCGCATTGTCGCCGCCGACCATTTCCAGCACGTGGCTGACGCCGGCGCCGTTTGTCAGCTCACGCGCAGCCTCGTCCCATGCCGGCTGGCTGCGATAATTGATCGCCTTCCAGGCGCCGAGCGCCTTCGCCCGCTCGAGCTTCTCGTGGCTGCTCGAGGTGACGATGGCGCGCAGGCCGAAGGCGGCGGCAAATTGCAGCGCAAACAGCGACACGCCGCCGGTGCCCTGGATGAGAACGGTTTCCCCCGGGATCGGCTTGGCCGCCTCGACCAGCGCGAACCACGCCGTCAGCGCCGCGATCGGCAGCGTCGATGCCTCGACGTCGCTGAGCGACGGCGGCGCCGCCACGGCGGCATCCTCATGAAAAAGCACATGCTCAAACAGCATGCCGGGCAGTGACGAACCAAGCGTATGCTTGTGCAGCACCGGCGGGGCGTCGCCGTCCGGCCAGTCGGCGATCACCTGGCCGAGCACGCGCTGCCCGATGCCGAAGCGGCTGACTTCGCTGCCGGTGGCGACTACTTCGCCTACCGCGTCCGATGTCGGCACGAACGGAAAGCTGAGGTCCGGTATCAGCACGCCATCGACGATCATCCTGTCCTTGTAATTCAGCGATACCGCTGTGACGCGTACCAGAAGATCATGCGGCCCGGCTTGGGGCAGCTTTCCATCAGCCGGCTTCAACCTGGACAGGCCGAAACCGTTCATCTGCCAGGATCTGTTTTCGGTGCTCATTTGGTTCGCGCTCCGTGGTTGATGATTGCGCGAGACATTTACGCCGTTTCACTATGGAGAAAAGTGCTTCCATGTGGCATGTTCTGCAACAGATTAAGGAGCAAAACTCTACAATAGGAGCGCTTCATTGGAATCGGCCAATTTGCAAGGCATCGTCGCATTCGTTCACGCGGTGGAGGCCGGAAGCTTCACCGGCGCCGGCGCGCGGCTGCATGTCACCAAATCGGCGGTCGGCAAGTCGATCGCGCAGCTGGAACAGCGATTAGGCGTTCGCCTGCTCAACCGCACCACCCGCAGCCTCAGCCCGACCAGCGAGGGCCTGAGCTATTACGAAGCCTGCGTCAGGGCATTGGCCGAGATCGATGCCGCCCAGTCGCTGCTCGCTTCCCGCAAGCAGGTGCCTTCCGGCCGGCTTCGTGTCGACCTGCCTCTGGCCTTCGGCCGCCGGTGCGTCGCCCCAGTGCTGTTCGAGATTTCCAAAAGATATCCGGATCTGACGATGGAAATCTCCTTCAACGACCGGCGCGTCGACTTGATCGAGGAAGGCATCGACCTGACGGTGCGTATGGGCGACCTCGACGACAGCTTGTCGCTCGCCGCGCGCCGCATCTATGCCCAGCGTTCGGGCGTCTGCGCCGCCCCCGCCTATCTCGACGCCCATGGCAGGCCGCAATCGATCGAGGACCTGGCCAGGCACAGCCTCATCGGCTACGGCCGCGACGGCACTGTCCATCCCTGGACCGTCAGGCATGCCGACGGCCGTCTCGAAAAATTCGCGCCCAAGGCACGGCTGGTGCTCGGTCACGGCGAACCGATGCTCGATGCGGTACTGGCCGGCTGCGGCATCGTCTATCTGCCGACATGGCTGACGGCCGACAGCATCAGGCGCGGCGAGCTCGAAATGGTTCTGTCGGACTGTCTTGTCGAAAACACCGTGGTGCATGCCATCTGGCCGGTAACACGCAATCTCGCGCCAAAGGTGCGCGTCGTCGTCGACGCCCTGATCGAGCATTTTGCCGCGCCGTCCTGGGATGCGGCAGGAGTGCCGCCTGATTGCCCGGCTCGCTAAATTTAAAAAGCGCGACCGTCCTATTTTCGAAAACAGCGCGGCAATGCTATGGACCCGGCATGCTTTATGCTGAAATTGCCATCGTGGTCGTCCTCATCTGCATTAACGGCCTTCTGTCGATGTCCGAGCTCGCCATCGTCTCGTCGCGGCCGGCGCGCCTCAAGACGATGATCGACCGCAACGTCAAGGGCGCCGGCCGGGCCCTGGCGCTCGGCGCCAATCCGGGAAAATTCCTGTCCTCGGTGCAGATCGGCATCACTTTGGTCGGCGTCTTGTCCGGTGCCTTTTCCGGCGCCACGCTCGGCGAGCGGCTGGCCACCTCCCTGGCGTCGGCCGGCATCCGCGAAAGCCTCGCCGATCCGCTCGGCGTCGGCATCGTCGTCGCCCTCATCACCTATGGCTCGCTGATCATCGGCGAACTGGTGCCCAAGCAGATCGCATTGCGCGACCCCGAACGGGTCGCCGTCAGGGTTGCCCCGGCAATGACCATCCTCGCCGGCGTCTCGGCGCCGCTGGTCTTCCTGCTCGATTTTTCCGGCCGCGCCCTCCTGTGGCTGCTTGGCCAGCGCGGTCAGAGCGAGGATAAGGTCACCGACGAGGAGATCAAGATGCTGGTCGCCGAAGCCGAGCACCACGGCACCATCGAATCCGACGAACGGCGGATGATCGCCGGCGTCATGCGGCTCGGCGACCGTGCCGTGCGCGCGGTGATGACGCCGCGCACCGAAGTCGACTGGATCAATCTGCAATCCGACGAGGCGGCCATCAGGAAGCTGCTGATGGACACCCAGCATTCGCGCCTGCCGGCCGGCGACGGCGGCGTCGACGCCATGATCGGCGTCGTCCAGACCCGCGACGTGCTGGCCGCAATGCTCGGCGGCCGCGCTCTCGACCCGCGCCGGCACGTGCGGGCCGCGCCGATCGTGCACGACCAGGCCGACGCGCTGGACGTGCTTGCGACGCTGAAGGAATCCGACGTGCCGATGGCGCTGGTGCATGACGAGTACGGCCATTTCGAAGGCATCGTCACCCCGGCCGACATTCTGGAAGCGATCACCGGCGTCTTCCGTTCGGATCTCGACGCCGGCGAAGAGGAAAACGCCGTCAAGCGCGAGGACGGCTCATGGCTGCTCGCCGGCTACATGCAGGCCGACGAGATGGCAGAGGTCCTCGGCATCGACCTGCCTGAGAGCCGCGATTATGAAACCGTCGCCGGCTATGTGCTGTCGCATTTGCACCATCTGCCGGCGACCGGCGAATGCGTCGACGCGCAAGGCTGGCGCTTCGAGGTCGTCGACCTCGACGGCCGCCGCATCGACAAGCTCATCGCCACCCGCCTGCCCGGCGGCCACCGCGAGGTCGTGCGGTAACGATCGACGCGACTTATGGGCTATATGCTCGCGGCGACACCGCTCGCACAGTCAAAGTTGATTGGGAATACCGCCTATGGTCGACCACCTTTTCGCCGACCCGTATCTCGCTGCCGTCTACGATGCCTGGCACCCGAGATCTGCGCGCGACGACTATGATTTCTACCTGCCCCGCATTCTAACAGCAGACGCGGTGCTTGATGTCGGATGTGGAACGGGCACCCTCCTTCACGAGGCACGCCTGGCCGGACATTCAGGGCGGCTCTGCGGCATCGACCCAGCACCCGTCGTGTTGAATCGCGCACGAACGCGCGCGGATATCGAATGGGTTCTCGGCGATCTCCAATCGGCCGGCTGGACAGCCGAATTTGATCTCATTGTGATGACGGGGCACGCATTCCAGGCCCTTGTCAGCGACGAAGACCTGAGGGATTTCATGGCGGCTGTCCGACACGCCCTTGTCCCAGGCGGATGCTTCGCGTTCGAAACGCGGAACCCTTCGGTGCGGGCGTGGGAGCACTGGACACCCGAAAATGCGGTCGTCGTTGAGCTGCCTGACGGGTCGCTGGTGCAGATCACAACAGAGGTGATCGTGCCGTTCGATGGACAGACGGTGACATTCACCCACAGGTTCGGCGGAAAGCATCCGAGCCTTCCGCAAGTTAGTCGCAGCACCTTGCGATTCCTCGAGACGGACGCCTTATCGAGCCTGCTGGGGAACGCGGGGCTACGGATCGAACAGCAATTCGGCGACTTTGACGGCAGCCCACTTGGCCCTTCGAGCCCAGAGATCATCACGTTCGCGGCCAGATGAAAAGGAGCATCCGCTCTCCAGCCAGCAAGCAACGACAACTCGCGGCCCCATTGCGGACGTGGAGCCGTATTTTGCGGCGGCTGCGACGCAGAAATGAGACTGCCGACCGTCAGCCAGGTCAAGCTTGGCAATCGCAGGACTCAGCGATCAATCGATTGCCTCGATGCCTTGTGCCCTCAGCCGTTCGAGATGGTCCATCATCCAGAGTGCCGGTTAGATAGACCCAGGCTGCCTGCTTTCGCGCGCCGTAGTTGGCGCTGTGGCCGGCTTCGATCAGGTCTCCCGGTTTAAGGTCGGCCCGGGTGCCGTGGTAGAATTGGCGCGGCTGGTCGGAGGCTGTCATCGGCTCGCTACTCATCCTCGTTGTCTCAGGCATCATGGTGCGCACTATTTCATGCACCTCATCGAACCAAGCCTCCGGCCGCGCGGTTATCGGCCGTCCGCGCTCAGCGCTGCCGACATCCATTCCGGTCATACCGCCCGATGCGCGCTAGCGGTCGGCTGCCGGCGCGGTTATTATCGGCGGCTGCACCGTCGCCAAGGTGGAAAATGGATCTGCAAGTCTTCAGAGACTCGATTGCGAAACCACAGCCGCCAGCCGGCTTGAGCCCTGCCCTGCAGGCGCTGTGGTGGGATGCAAAGGGCGATTGGGTCAAGGCGCACGAGTGCGCGCAGCAGCGCGACGATACGGCGGGCATGCACGTGCATGCCTATCTCCACCGCAAGGAAGGCGACCAGTCGAATGCGGAATATTGGTATCGCCGCAGCAACGCGGCGCCGTCGACCTTAACGCTTGACGAGGAATGGCAGGAGTTGGCAGGTACACTTTTGCAGCAAAGCTGACGCTTGCTCAGTCATCGTAAAATGGCCGGTCCTGCATCCACTCGCCGGGGTTTCAGCTGGCGCCCTGGGGCTTGTCCCTGCCGTTCCATTCCGCATTGCGCGCCTGCGCCTCTTCGGCGATCAGCTTGAACTCCCGCATCTTCGCAGCTTCGATGGCGAATGCGCGGCTTGGCAGGACGCCAGGGTCCTCCTGACTGTTCTGAAACTGAAAACGGGCCTCCAGTTCGGCCCATATTCGCTCGGGTGCCGTATCCTTGCTGGCAAGCAGCGCAACGACCAGCGCCAGAGTCTCGCGCTGGGCGTTCAGCCGCCCTTCGATCTCTTCATTCGGCAATTCGGACATGCGGGTCGCTTCCAGTTTCTGGCTCAACGGCAAAATCGCACCCTTGTTCCGGAATTCAGCGCTGGCACGTTCAGGCTGAGCAGCGGATGCTCGCCGGCAAAGCAGTGCCGGGCAGCTCCTCGCAAACATCGTGGAGATCACCGAGTTCGAAGTCGATGCACTACTGACTTTGTCCAGCTTGAGCGGGCCGACACCATTCACCTACCCCTTTCGGCTGGCGCCGACGGGCCACAGGACGCATCTCCACTTCGAGGCTTCGATTACCGGGAAAGGGCTTCCCGGGCCGATGGCACTTCTCGCGCCGCTTGCGTCCAGCTTCTTCGAACGCGGCAATGCGAACAAATCTTGAGAGCCTGAAGCGAATTGTCGAGACTGCTCGTCCAGCAGATTGATCCCAAGGGTCGCCGTTCAACCTCATTCCAGCAGACTTCCGGATTCCACCCCGTAGCCGGCACCTGCGGTTAACTGCCCGCGACGATCAAAGCCTGTCATCGAGAACGGCCATAGGCTGCTGCGAGCACCGGAACAGCTGAGAAGCCTTGGCGTTGTTGGCATCCGGGATCTCGAGCGGACGCTATGAAACCTTCTGATTTTTAACCCGTTATCGCCGGATGCCCGAGGCTAAATTTAAGCTGAAATCGGTTGACGGCGCCCAATCGCGCGATGCCGAGAAGTCGCGCCGCGAGAAACAATCGACTGTCGAAGTCGCGTCAGAGGTCGTCGGCCAGCCCGCGCCGCCGCCGGATGTCACCGAACCCGATCCCGAGCTGACACCTGAAGAGGCCGAGCGGACGCGCAAGAGATACCTGCTTAAGCGCTTCTGGATCAGCGCGCGCGGTTACTGGAGCGGCAGTGGCGACAGGGTCGCCTGGCCGTTGACGATCGGGCTGCTGGTCCTGATCGTCGCCAATGTCGGCTTCCAGTATGGGATCAATGTCTGGAACCGCGCAATTTTCGACGCCATTGAGCAACGCAATGCCCACACCGTATATTGGCTGAGCGCCGTATTCCTGCCACTCGTGATCGGAAGCGCCAGCCTTGTGGTGGCACAGGTCTTCTTTCGCATGAGGATACAGCGCCGCTGGCGGTCCTGGCTCACCACCGCGGTCATCGCGCGCTGGCTCGCAAGCGGCCGCTACTATCAGCTGAACCTCGTCGGCGGCGATCACAGCAACCCCGAAGCCCGCATCGCCGAGGATTTGCGGATTGCCACCGAATCGCCCGTCGATTTCATCGCCGGTGTCATCGTCGCATTTCTGTCGGCCTCGACCTTCATCGTGGTGCTCTGGACGATCGGCGGCGCCCTGACCCTGACGATTGCAGGTTCGACCGTCACCATTCCCGGCTTCCTAGTCATCACCGCAGTGCTCTATTCCGCGATCACGTCCACTTCGATGGCGGTCATTGGCCGCCATTTCGTCCACCTCTCCGAGGAAAAAAATCAGGCGGAAGCCGAGTTCCGCTACACGCTGACGCGCGTGCGGGAAAACGGCGAGAGCATCGCATTGCTCGGCGGCGAGGAGGAGGAGCGCAGCGGCATGGACAAGACATTTGCCCATGTGCTCAGGCAATGGGCGCTCCTTGCAGGCCAGCACATGCGCACGGCACTGGTGTCTCAGGGGTCGAGCCTGTTTGCGCCTGTCGTGCCGGTCTTGCTTTGCGCTCCAAAGTTCCTCGAAGGCAGCATGACACTTGGACAGGTCATGCAGGCTGCCTCGGCCTTTGCCATCGTGCAGGGCGCGTTCGGATGGCTGGTCGACAACTATCCCCGTCTCGCCGATTGGAACGCCTGTGCTCGGCGCATCGCTTCGCTGATGATGTCGCTCGACGGGCTCGAGCGGGCGGAACAGAGCAACACGCTGGGACGCATAAAGCGCGGCGAGACCGGCGGCAATGCGATGCTCAGCCTGAACAATCTCTCCGTGTCGCTCGACGACGGCACCGCCGTGGTCAAGGAAACCGAGGTCGTGATCGAACCAGGCGAGCGGGTGCTCGTCGCCGGCGAATCCGGCTCGGGCAAGAGTACGCTGGTGCGGGCCGTCGCGGGTCTGTGGCCATGGGGTAGCGGCAGCGTCAACATCCGCGCCGACAGACGGTTGTTCATGTTGCCGCAACGGCCCTACATCCCGACCGGGACGCTTCGCCGCGCTGTCGCCTATCCAGGCGCCGCCGACAACTGGACGCTGGATAAGATCAAGGCTGCCCTCGACAAGGTGGGACTCGACTACCTCAACGACCGGATCGAGGAGGACGCGCCATGGGACCAGACCTTGTCGGGTGGCGAAAAGCAGCGCCTCGCCTTTGCGCGTCTTCTACTGCACCGCCCCGATATCATCGTGCTGGACGAGGCAACGTCGGCACTCGATGAGAAGAGCCAGGACAAGATGATGGAGATGATTATTCGCGAATTGCCGAAGGTCACCATCATAAGCGTAGCGCACCGCGCCGAGCTGGAGGCCTTCCACAGCCGCAAGATCACATTGGAGCGGCACAAGGGCGGCGCAAAACTTGTCAGCGATATCGAACTCGTCCCGCGCAAGGACAGACGGAACTTGCTCATGCGCCTTCTGAGACAACGGCGCGCCAACGGAAAGCCAGCGCGACCTTGAGCAAAGCGGCGCTGCCCTTCGCAAAGAGTGAGGCCGCCGGTCGGACCAGGCGGACCATCGCCGGTTCGAGTCACTGCCCGTATCTGGTCCTGAAAGCACCAGCCGTGGTACCTTGATTCCGGGCAGCTGCTGCTGTCGGAACGTCGATGGCACGAGCGCATTTCCATGTCCGGTGCAACGCCGATGCAACCCGGGTTGATTTCAAAAGCCCAGATTGATTTCGAAAGCAAAGGGACCAGCAATGACAATCGCCAAGAACACGATCTGCCTTTGGTACGACAAGGACGCCGAGGCTGCGGCCCGCTTCTATTCCGAGATTTTTCCCGACAGTTCGGTGAAATCCGTCCACCGCGCTCCCAGCGACTACCCGTCCGGCAAGGCAGGCGACGTGCTGACGGTCGAGTTCACGGTCGTCGGCATCCCCTGTCTCGGCCTCAATGGCGGGCCCGCGTTTAAACACAACGAAGCCTTCTCCTTCCAGATCGCCACCGACGATCAGCAGGAGACCGACCGCTATTGGAACGCCATCGTCGGCAATGGCGGCCAGGAAAGTGCCTGCGGCTGGTGCAAGGACAAATGGGGCATCTCCTGGCAAATCACGCCGCGCGTGCTGACCGAAGCGATGGCCGCCGGCGGCGATGAAGCAAAGCGCGCATTCGAGGCGATGATGGAGATGAAGAAAATTGACGTTGCGGCGATCGAGGCGGCGCGGCGCGGCTGACAGTCCTGCGGTGACCCGAAGCGGAAGTCGGTGCATCACCCGGTCCGGCCTTCCCGTCAGTCCATTTGCGGCGTGACTTCTGAGAGCAGCCAATCCCTGAAAGCCTTGACTTTGCGCTGACGGATCGCCTCCGGCGGGTAGACGAAATAGAAGCTGGAGGGGGATTTCAGGGCGTGGCCGAAGGGGCGGACGAGCCGCCCGGCGGCAAGGTCGGCCGCAACGAGCATGGTCCGGCCGAGCACCACGCCCTCGCCTTGTGCGGCCGACTCCATGGCAAAGGTGGCAGAGTCGAAGGTAATCCCGCTCTGCGGGTCCACGCCCTCGACCCCGGCGCTTGCCAGCCAGGTCGCCCAGTCGATCGGAAAGCTGTCACGGATCAGCGTGTGGTGTTTGAGGTCCTCAGGCGTGCGGAGCGGATGTGCACCCTCAAGAAGCTTTGGGCTGCACACTGGAAACACCTCCTCGCCGGTGAGGAACTCTGACGTGAGCCCCGGATAGTTTCCGTTGCCATAACGGACGGCGACATCGATGCCGTCGCCGAGGAAGTTGGTCAGTTTCCCGCTTGTCGAAACCCGCACATCGACGTCGCCATGCGCACGGTGAAAGCGATAGAGGCGCGGCACCAGCCATCTGCCCGCGAAGCCATCGGAGGTGCTGACGTTCAATGTCGAGCTCGAATAGCGGGCTGTTGCTGCCGCGGTGGCGGTGGCCAACTGGGCGAGCGCCTCGCGCACCGCCCGCGCATAGGGCTCGCCAACGGCTGTCAGACTCACCGAACGCGTACCGCGCTCGAACAGCTGCACACCGAGCTGATCCTCAAGATTCTTGATCGCCCGGCTGATCGCACCGTGGGTGACATGAAGTTCCTCTGCCGCCTTGGAGAAACTCAACAGGCGCGCCGCGGCCTCGAAACTTGGCAAGGTGGTGAGGGGAGGCAGCTTCCGGGGCATGGATCGATACCTGTACGTGTGAGTGATGCTCACAGATTGTCGCCGATAAGTCGTTTGTCGTCCAGGCCAGAAGCCGGCATGTTTGCTCGCGTAATCAGTCATTCACCGCCGCTGCAAAAGGCGAGTTTGATGTGACTGATACTCTCGCTGACGAAAGTCGCGGGGCAACTGCTGAAACCAAAACTGCCGCCACTCTGGGAGAGCACCATGAACGCCAAACGAGTTGAACCCATCGTCGACGTCCTGACCGGCATGGCCGGCCGCATTCTCGCCTCGAGCAGCCGGCGCCGGACCGGGCGGCAGATTGCACGCTTCTCGACCCGCCGGCTCGAAGACCTCGGGTTTGCCCGCGACTGGGACGGTTCGGTCTATCGGCCGTCGGACCACCGCTAGCCTGAACGAAAGCAACAGCGGACAGGCTCTTCGCCAAAGATCGCTGTCGCAAGGAATTAATGGAGAACGGACATGGCCACCATCCACCCATTCCTCTGGTTCAACACCGACGCGGAGCAAGCCCGCGATTTCTATCTCTCGGTCTTCAAGAACAGCAAAGCGCTCCAGACCATCGAATACACCGACTGGGTGTCCGGAACCAACAAGACGGTCCCGCATGCCACCTTCGATTTCGAGCTCGAAGGACTGCACCTTACTGCGCTCAATGCCGGGCCGCAGCCGCCCTTCAACGAGCGGCTCTCGCTTTACATCGAGACCAGGGACCAGGCCGAGACCGACTACTACTATGAGGCGCTCACCGCCGGCGGCGGCAAGGCACAACCCTGCGGCTGGCTCACCGACAGATACGGCGTCTACTGGCAGGTCATCCCGGAAATCCTGCCGCGGCTCAGTGCCGATCCGGATCGCGAAAAGGCCAACCGCGTCCGGCAGGCGATGTACGGGATGCGCAAGATCATCATCGCCGACCTCGAAGCCGCCTATGCCGGCAAGGCCTGACCCTCACCGCAATCGCAACGAACGGAGAACCCTCATGACATCGCTCGTGGACAGGAAAGTCATCGTCGTCGGCGGTAGTTCCGGCATCGGTCTCGGCGTCGCGGAAGCTGCTCTCAACGGCGGAGCGAAGGTCGTGATCGTCGGACGCTCGCCCGAGAAACTGCTGGCTGCCGAACGGACGCTCAATGCGGGCCGCGTGACCAGCGTGGTCGCCGACATGACCGACGAAGCGGACGTCGCTCGCCTGTTCGACGAGGTCGGTCCCTTCGATCACCTCGTATCGACCGCCGGAACACTGCCGCCCGGCGATCCGATCGGCAGTACCGACATGGAGGCTGTGCGAGGCTTCGTCGATAACAAGCTGATTGGCGCTGTCATGCTCTCCAAGCATGCTGTGCGCACCCTGAAAGCCGGCGGCTCGATGACCTTCACCTCGGGAATAAATAAGGATCGGCCGCCGGTGCCGGGAGGCTCGGTCGTCTCCGCGATTGCCGGTTCATTCAGCTACTTCGCCCGCGCTCTGGCGCTCGAACTGGCCCCGACGCGCGTCAATGTCGTGTCGCCCGGATGGGTCGATACACCGATGTGGGACATTGTTGGAGAAGCCAAATCCAGCTTCTTTGCCGACATGGCTGCCCGGTTGCCATCGAGAAAAATTCCGACCGCTGCGGACGTCGCCGCCGCCTACCTCTACCTCATGGAAAGCGACTTCACGACCGGCGAGACGATCCGCATCGATGGCGGCCATAACCTGATCTAGCCGCCATTTGCACGCCGCCTGGATGGGCTGAGCCGGCATGACTGCTAGACCGGTGCACTGCTGCCGAAGGCGACGAACGCCGGCGGGTCATGCCGGCGTCGCGCAATCGGGGTTTACATCGGCAGCCAGGTCCCTAGTTTTAGCGTTTCGCGCCGCGCACCTAAGTGTGTGGATGATCGAGGACGGGACCGTGAGCTCTGGCCGGCCCCTCGAAACTTTCAAAGGATGGCTATCATGACACAGGCCAAGAATGGCGACACCGTGCGCATCAATTACAATGGCCGCCTGGCTGACGGCACTCAGTTCGATTCTTCCGGCAACGAACCGCTGCAATTCACGTTGGGTGAAGGACAAGTGATCGCCGGTCTCGAAACCCATGTCGAGGGTATGGAGGTGGGCGCGAAAAGCACCGTCACCATTCCCGCCGACGCCGCCTATGGCCCCCACCGCCCCGAAGCGGTCATGACCGTCGACCGCGCCCGCGTACCAGACAACATCAATGTCGATATCGGCGCTCGACTGCAGGTCAGAACCCCGGAAGGGCGCCCGATGCCGGTAACAGTCGTCGGCGTGGACGACACCAGCGTCAAGCTCGACGGCAATCATCCGTTGGCCGGGCGCGATCTCGTGTTCGACGTTGAACTGGTCGAGATCGTTCAGGCGGCGTAGGGCACGGCAAAGCGCGTGACGGCCATGATTTTCGGGTGACGCATTTCGACCGGCGGTTCCGGCGGTGCGTCACCTGTTTGGAGGCAAAGACCGCGACGGCGGAAATCGTGTAGGGTGCAGCAACCCATAGAGACATTCGGCATCTGGAATGTCCAATTCAGGTCGCGGTCTCGAGGACCTGTGGAAGGGTAGTGTCTCAGTTTGAAATTAAGACGACGGTCCATCGTAGTCAGGCGGTGGCGGCGTGCCTGGCCACCGAAGCACGACTTCCTCGCAGGAGTCTTGCATGCGCATGACGCGGACGGCGTTGCCGATCACATCGGCGGGGCGCTTCTGGCCTTTAGGTCCGGTGGGCAATTGCTGCCTCCTGAATTGGCCAGCGCTTATACGCGACGACCCAGAGAATGATTATCATTCCCAACGGGACCACAGAGAGAAGCACCCACGCCCGAGACATTCTTAGTCGGCCAAACAGCACCCACGCGGGGATTGCTGTGAGGACTGTCAACAAGGCGAATGGTAGCAACTGAATCGGATCTGACATTGGGTGCCTTCCATGCTTTCCGCTGAGCACATAGGCGGTTTCGCCTAGGCGAGCAAACCGGGATAGGCGCTTTCGCATATTTCAAATTTCAAACTGAGACACTACCTTTGGAAGACCTCGCTTGACAGCCGACTTCTCGTGACAGCAAAGTCTCGTGATGCGGGCGATTGGTTGGAATAGAATTGCGCGTGCCGGGGCAATCGTGCTGATGATTGGCACAAATGTTCCTGCGCCGGCACGTTCCGACTCGCTCCTTCTCACAAGCCCGTCCCAGCCAGCCAATGTCGGCGATGCGATGCTGGCGGCTGCCAATTATCATGATTCCGGCGACTATGACCGCGACCTTGCCGCTGTGGCGAAGCAGGCAGGCGACTGGGTCATCAAGCGCGCAATGGAGGTGCCTCGCCCCGCACTGGTGCTCGATATCGACGAGACGGCTTTGGCCAACTGGGAAGTGATCACACGTGACAATTTCGGCCGCCCGATCGGCGGCGCCTGCGACATCGCAATCGATGGTCCCTGTGGCTGGGCCGCCTGGGATCAGCTTGCGAAGGATCCGGCCATCGACGCCGTGCTGGAGGTTTTCCGGCAGGCGCGAACGGCGAAAGTCGCGGTGTTCTTCATCACCGGACGTCCGGAGGACCAGCGTCAGGCAACCGAACAGAACCTGCAGTCGGCCGGCTATGCCGGCTACGAGCACCTTTACATGGTCCAGCCTGGGGCCAAATACGGCTCCGCCGCAGATTTCAAGGCACCCATAAGGGCCGAAATCGAAAAGGCCGGCTACACGATAATTGCCAATGTCGGTGACCAGCCATCCGACCTGTTCGGGGGGCATGCGGAGAAGCTGTTCCTGCTGCCAAATCCGTTCTACCGGGTTCGCTGACGGCCTGTACGGCACAACCCCGGATCCTTGCGGAGCACCTACTAAGGTATCAAGACGACCTTGCCGGTCGCGCTGCGCTCCTCCAGCAGGCGATGCGCCTGGCTGGCCTGGTCGAGCGGGAAGCGGCCACCTTTGGTCACCACAAGCTGACCACCAGCGGCCAGACCGAAAAGCTCCAAAAGGCCGTCACGGAGCCCGTCCGTAGACAGCAACGGCAGCAGGGCAAAACCCTTCAGCGACTGGTTGCGGCCGATCATCGCCTCCATCTCCGGGGCGCCGAGCGCGTATCTGCCAAGTGCTGCAAACACCAACTCTCCGCGAGGTGCCAGAGCCTCCAGCGCAACCGCCGTCAGCGGGCCGCCGACAATGTCGTAGATGATGTCGACGCCGGCGCCGTCTGTGGCTGCCCGGACGTGCACCGGCCAATCCGTGTTGCTGTAGTCGACGGCAGCATCGGCTCCCAGCGACAAAGCAAGGTCGAGCTTGGCCTTGCTGCCGGCTGCCGCGATGACACGGCTCGCGCCGGCGCGCTTGGCAAGCTGGACGAGCAACGAACCGACGCCGCCCGCGGCAGCGGCGACCAGCACCGATCTGCCGGCCGGCGGGCTTTGCCGCGATAGATACAATGCCGTCAGTCCTTGCACCATCAATGCCGTCGCGTTTTCGAACGAGAGCGAATCCGGCAAGGGCACGGTCAGGCTTGCGTCGATCGTCACATACTCGGCATAGCCGCCAAACGGGCGGCTCGAGGCGAACAACGGCGCGGCGACGCGCGTGCCGAGCAAGGAAGCGTCCGCCCCCTGGCCAAGCGCCTCCACGATCCCGGCGGCCTCGACGCCAGGGATCATCGGCAGTTGCGGCGTCACCGCATAGCGATCCGCGCGCATCAGCACTTCGAAGAAATTCACCCCGGCCGCATGAACGCGGACCAAGACTTCGCCGGCTTGCGGCTCAGGCTTCGGCACCGCGACTATGTCGAGAACGTCGGGCCCGCCGAAGCGGCTCAGTTGAATGGCTCTCATCGCATGCACCGATCGCTGTTGGCATCGGCCGCTGTTTGCCACTATCTGCCTGGCTTCGACTACACACCGATTTGTCCGCTGCTGACCGGGAGGTGACCATGGCCAAGCTGATCAAGAGACTGCCGACGCTGCCGGCGGAGCGCGCGCTGAAAGTGATTTCGGGCCGCTGGAAGGCGGTCATCCTGTACCATCTCTTCGACGGCCCCCGGCGGCTGTCGGCGCTGCAGGCGCTGATGCCCGATATCACCCAGAAAGTGCTGATCCAGCAACTTCGCGAAATGGAAGAGCACGGCCTCGTCCGCCGCGAGATCTTTGCCGAGATACCTTCGCGCGTCGAATATTCGGCGACGCGGCTCGGCCTCAGCCTCGAGCCGATCCTGCTGGCACTTTGCCAGTGGGGCCAGCATCACGCCGACGAGCTGAATGAGATGGACCGCCTTGCCGATTGCATCATCAGACCACGGCAAGCGCAGGACGCCCATGCCGTATGAACAAAAAGGGCGGCGCATGCGCCGCCCCAATGCTTGGGAGAATTAATCCTTGGGAGGACTGCTCGAACCTGTGCTCAGGCCGCCTTGACTTCCTCGGCGACGGCATCGGCCTGACGCGCCGTCTTCAGCACCCTGGCCCACCATGCAATGTCGTTGACCAGCGCGGTTGCCGCCTGGTTGAGGTGCTCGAACTCATCGAGCTTCTTGTCGCCTTGCTTGACGGCAAGGAAATCGGCCCAGGCGATGTGTACGGCGGACTTCACCGGCGCCATCTGCAACTCGACCGCATGCAGCCTCAGCTGCTCGACCGCGCGCGCGCCACCGACGCTGCCATAGCCGACGAAGCCGGCCGGCTTCTTGTTCCACTCGTTGGCGGCGTAGTCGATGGCGTTCTTCAGCACGGCCGTCGGGCCATGATTGTATTCGGCGGCGGTGAAGATGAAGCCGTCGAATCCGGCGACCTTCTTTTGCCAGCGCTGCGCCACTTCGTTCTGCGACGGCACCCAGGCGGAGGATGCGACCTCATCGAAGAACGGCAGCGGGAAATCGCGCAGGTCGACGACTTCGACGTCGATGTCGGCGTGCGACTTGGCTATCTTGGCAATCCATTGGGTCGGGACGTCGGCAAAGCGGGCCGCGCGGGTTGAACCAATGATGATGGCGATTTTGGGTTTTGACATAGAGGGGGCTCTCCTTACGGGAATACTGGTATCGTTTAGATACCTGAGCTATATGAGTAACTGGCCGTTCAATGTGCAAGGAGGCACTTTTTTGTTACCAAGGCACCCGCACCGCACCGAGGACTGCCGCGCCATCTCGGAAATCCTGCAGCGCGTCGGCGACAAATGGACGGTGCTCGTAGTCGGCAAGCTTGGCAACGGGCCGCTGCGTTTCAACGAGTTGCGCAGCGCGGTCGGCGGCATTTCGCAAAAGATGCTGACCACGACCTTGCGCGGGCTCGAGCGCGACGGCTTCGTTACGCGCACCGTGTTCCCGACCATCCCGCCGCGGGTCGACTACGAATTGACCGATCTTGGCTACGAACTGCTGGTGCCGGTCGATGCGCTCGGCGAATGGGCACGCAAGAACACCGAGCGCGTCAAGGCGGCGCGCGAGAAGTTCGACGCCATGCACAGCTGAACCCTTGTGCTGCAAGGGTTTGAACCTGCCCGGGAGCCTCCGGATGAGCGCTACTGCTGTAACTGCATCTTGGTCTTCGGCAGCTTCTCGATCCGGTTCCGTTTCGGGTTGGGACTGACCACCCTGCCGCCAATCGTGCAGGTCGTGGTCGTCTCCTTGCGGCAATTGCTCACCGTCGTGCCGCTGGTGTCGCATTTCGTCGCCGAGCAGATCTCGCACTTGGCCGCCTGCCCGTTGATGGTGCGGTTTTCCGACGTGCAGGTGGCGCCTGGATCGCCTTTTTTGACCTCGGCAAAAGCGCTTGCGGACGACAGGCAGAGCAAGGCTGCAAAGCCACTCGCCAGGGCAGCGTTCAGCATGTGTTGACGCATTGTGTTTCCTCCCAAGATCCCGTCGGTCGCGCTGCAGGCGCGCATGCGGGAACCCGTTAGCCAAAGACCCCGCGGGATCGCTGTCCGCATCCCCCGCGCGGGAGAGACGGCTGTTTAAATCCGTCTTCTGGAATCAGGCCGGGTCAGCCTTCGGCCGGAACCGCCTTCGGCTTGCCTTCGCCGTCCAGCGCCACCATGACGAAGTCGGCATGGGTGACCTTCTCCATCAGGTCGGAGAGATAGCGCTGCGCCCAGGCCTCGACCTTGAGCGTCATCGAGGTGCGGCCGACGCGTTCGACATGCGTATAGATGCACAGCGTGTCGCCGATCTTCATCGGCTTGGCGAAGGACATTTCCTTCACCGCCGCCGTCACCACGCGGCCCTTGGCGCGCTCGGCGGCGCGGATGCCGCAGGCGAGATCCATCTGCGCCATCACCCAGCCGCCAAAAATGTCGCCTGCCGCATTGGCGTCGGAAGGCATGGCCAGCGTCCTGAGCGTCAGATCGCCGATCGGCCGCCCGTCCGCGTAATGCACCATTTGGCCAATCCTCTCGAAGCCGATTGTCCCGATCCCGTATCGTCATGGCACGGACAGGTCAACGCGCCACTGGACAGGTCGCGGCCTGAAGTTCGGCTATCGGTCGACAGTGTTGAAAAGATGCTGTGCGAAGCGGGACGTAGGCATAGGCGTTGCCCTCGCGGATAACATGACCGATGCCTGGAAAGCGCAGGTGCATGCCTGCGACGAGCAGGCCATCCGCCGACACCATGTCGAGCACCTTCTTGCGTGTGACGATTGCGGCCTTCTGGTCCACGTCGAAGGCGATTGCCCATTCCGGATGCGCAAATTGCAGCGCGGAGGCGTGGATTACGTCAGTGAAGAGCAGCAGGTGGTTGGCCTCCGAACGGCCTCGCTGAGCCCCGGCTTGGCCGCCTACTGGACAGGTGTCCGACGTTCGAGCGCTCGACGCAACGTCGGCGCCTCTTGCTCGATATGATCCCACAGACGGTTCGAGATCGGCCCGTGCGGCCGGTCGCGGCGGCGCGCCACCACCAACTCCTCGGTGCGGCCTGGCAGATGACGGCCGGCAACGGATTGCAGGCGTCCGTCGCGCAGCTCTTCCTCGATCAGGAAGCGGGGCATGTGGCCCCACGCGAGGCCCTGCAGGATGATTTCCTTCTTCATCCCCTGGTCGGCCACCATGCATTGCGGCGCACCCTCGATCATGAAGTAGTCTTGTTGCGGTGAATGGCGGGCCGTGTCGCGCATGACACATTGGGTGAACGCGTGCATCTGATCCGGCGTGATGGGGTGCTTGATCCGCTCCGGTAGAAAGCCCGACGCCACTACTGGGACGAAGGGCACCTTGCACAGATCGATCCATTCCACCCGCGGATCGCTCTTGTCGATCCAGTGCAGGATCAAATCGGCTTCGTCATCGAAGAGGCGCTCCCACGGGCCGCCCACCGCCTCGAAATGCAGGTGCAGGCGTGTGCCCGGACACTGGGCGAAGAACCGTCCGAGCATGCCCAATGCCTGCGGGGCGCGGGCAAAGGTCGCCGATCACCACATGGATCTCGCTTTCTTCGCCCATTGACAGCTGAGCAGCATGAAGCCGCAAGCCCTCGAGCTCGCGCAGCAGCGATTGTGCCCTGCGATGGAACGACAGCCCTGCCTCGGTGGGGCGCACGCGATAGCCGCTGCGATCCAAAAGAACGAGGTCGAGTTGCCGCTCCAGCTTTGCAACGGCTGCGAACACAGCCGGGTGCGAACGATGCAGCATGGCCGCCGCAGGCTGAAAGCCGCCGCAGCGGACCACGGCATCGAAGCATTGCAGGTCGTGCAGGGTGAATTCGGCCATGTCGGCTTCTATTACAGAGATAGTCCTATGTTTGTAATATCTTCAAAAGCGTGCCGCAGCTAGGCTTTGCCACATTCAACGCTCCAAGAAGGAAGGTGTATTCACCCATGAATGAGCTGGATTTCGTGACCGTCGGCGATGGCACACGCATCGCCTACCGCATCGACGGCGACGCCGGGAAACCCGTGCTGATGCTGTCGAATTCCATCGCCACCACGCTGCGGATGTGGGACATGCAGGTCGGCGAGCTGTCGAACCATTTCCGTGTTCTGCGCTATGATTTTCGCGGCCACGGAGGGTCGAGCGTTCCGGCCGGCGCTTATTCGCTCGACCGGCTTGGCCGCGACGTGATCGAGTTGCTCGACACCCTGGGCATTGAACGCGTACACTTCCTCGGTCTGTCGTTGGGCGGCTTCGTCGGGCAGTGGCTCGGCATCCACGCGCCCGAGCGGATCGAGCGCTTGATCCTGAGCAACACCTCATCCTACCTCGGACCGGCAAAGCAGTTTGACGAGCGGATTGCCGCCGTGCTGCAGGCGCCGGATATGTCCGAAACCGCCGAGATGTTCCTGGGCAACTGGTTTCCTGCGCGTATGCTGGCGGCCAACGAGCCCGTCATCGAAGAATTTCGCGCCATGCTGCTGGCCATCGACCGGCAAGGCTTGGCTGGTCTGTTCGCGGCGGTTCGCGATGCGGACCTTCGCCGAACCGTAGCGCTGATTTCCAGGCCAACGTTGGTGATCGCCGGCCGGCACGACACTGTGACAGCCGCCAGCCATAGCGAGTTGATCGCGGCGATGGTGCCCGGCGCGAAACTGGTTGTCCTGCCCGCGGTCCACTTGTCGAATGTCGAGTACCCCACCGAGTTCATGGAGGCCGTGCTTGGTTTTCTGCGCTGAGATGGAGCACGACAGGGACGCTGAGTGAAACCCCGGTTTGAACATCCCCGCATGGACCGCAACCTATGATGCGCTAGCGCGCAGTGCAGGCTAGACTGGGCAATATCAATAGCGGATGACGGCTGACATGGAACTTGGCTTTCGCCCATTAACGCCCGATCTGTGGCCGGCGCTCGAGGACCTGTTCGGTGACAGCGCCGTCTGCAGTCGCTGTTGGTGTATGTACGGACGGATCGGCAGTTCTTATCGAAAGCGGCCCGGCGAGGAAAACAAGGCAGCGTTCCGGCAGGCCGTCCAGCATGGTCCGCCTCCGGGTTTGCTCGCTTTCGACGGCGATACGGCTGTCGGCTGGTGCCGGGTGACGCTGCGAGATGCCCTGCCCTGGCTCGATCGGCTATGGCAGCTCAAGCGCGTGGACGACAGGCCGGTCTGGTCCCTGTCCTGCCTCTACGTGCGAAAACGATACCGCAGGCGGGGCGTAACATTCCAGCTGATTGCGGAAGCACTGGAAGTCGCAAGGCGCGCAAATGCTCCGGCACTCGAAGCCTATCCTTTCGAGGCCGACGTATCGCCGAGTGCTTCCGGCAGCGGATATGCCTCCACCTTCGCGCGCGCCGGGTTCAGGGTCGTCGCTCGCAGAACGCCGGCCCGCCCGATCATGCGCTATGATTTCAAGCAGATTGCCGATCATCGCCTGTAATGCTTGGATCGCTTGCGAGGAAGCTCAGGCACTTCGAAATGAAGCCGGATCGTTTTCAACTTTTGGTCAGAGGCACAACGTGGATTGGTTCACACGACGCAAGCCGTTCTCGGGCGCTGCGAAGTCAGCTTTCCCATTCAGCATGTTGACCACCATGGCAGAGGAGGAGCTGACGCCCTTTGTCGACGACACTTACCGAACGACGTCCCGACATCTCATTTCTGATGGAGCGGTCATCTATATTCCTTATCGGTTACATTTTCTGCCAAGCGTGCGAGAGCATCACCTTGGCTTTTCATTTCCGTCGCATTGCCTGCTGACACGATCGACAGATGGCTTTTTGCGGCAGAAATCAGCCAAGGTGATCCTGTCGCTGAACGAAAGTTGGAGCATCGCCTTCGTCGTTCTGCTGTTGGGCGAATATGTCGTCGAAATCGCCGAAGACATCTACGCCGCAGTACCTGATCTGGACGCTTCAGCCTATGCCAGTTTTGTCCGACAGAACCGAGACGTAATGCGTGCAATGCGCAGCAAGGCCACAAGCTATTGGAATGCCTATTACAGGCGTGCTTATCCCAACCGGAAATCCTATCCAGCCATTGCTGTCCTCAATCAACTCGATGCGTGGGCAAGTTAGGTCTTCATCAATCTTCTTGGCGCTGAAAGTCGAAATTCAAACGAAGTTGCCAGTCGCTTTTTTCACATCGGATGCCGGAAGACCCGGCGACGCCGCGCCGCGCTCAAGTCTAGGCTAGAGCTGAATTCCGGAGCCAGCCGTATCCACCATGCAGACCTATGATTTCATCATCGTCGGCTCCGGTTCGGCCGGCTCGGTCCTGGCCGAAAGATTGTCGGCTTCCGGCCGCTTCTCGGTGCTGGTGCTCGAGGCCGGCGGCAGCGACCGTCGCTTCTACGTGCAGATGCCGCTCGGCTACGGCAAGACCTTCTTCGACCCGGCGGTCAACTGGAACTACAAGGCCGAGCCGGATCCCGGCCTGGCCGGCAATGCCGACCACTGGCCGCGCGGCAAGCTGCTCGGCGGCTCGAGTTCGATCAACGCCATGGTCTGGATCAGGGGCGCGCGTGAGGATTTCGACGCTTGGGCAGCGGCCGGCAATCCCGGCTGGGGCTTCGATGACCTGCTGCCCGCCTTCAAGGCGCTGGAGGATAATCAGGCCGGCGCCGACCAATGGCGCGGCGTCGGCGGGCCGCTGCATGTCACCGACTGCTCGACCTCCGTCCATCCGCTCACCAAGCGCTATCTCGCCGCCGCCAACCAAGCCGGCCTGCCGCTCAACCCGGATTTCAACGGCGCCTCGCAGGAAGGCGCCGGCGTCTACCAGATCACCACCAGGAACGGCCGCCGCATGTCGGCGGCGCGCGCCTTCCTGCGCCCGGCGATGAAGCGCAAAAACGTCCGCGTCGAGATCAACGCCCTAGCGACAAAAATCCTGTTCGAGGGCAAACGCGCCGTCGGCATCGAATATCTCCAGAATGGCGCGACGAAAACCGCCCGCGCCGGCCGCGAGATCATCCTGTCGGGCGGTTCGGTCAATTCGCCTCAACTTCTCCAGCTTTCCGGTGTCGGCCCGTCGGCGCTTCTTGGCGCGCTCGGCATTCCCGTCGTTCACGCCAACGAGAATGTCGGGGCAAACCTGCAGGACCATGTCGGCATCAACTACACGTTCAAGGGCAGGCTGCCGACGCTCAACCAGATCCTGCGCCCGTGGTGGGGCAAGCTGCTGGTCGGCATGCAATACGTGTTTTTGCGCTCAGGCCCGCTGTCGCTGTCGATGAACAATGCCGGCGGCTTCTTTCGCACCGATCCGGCCACGGCACGGCCCAACATGCAGCTCTATTTCCAGGCGTTTTCAACCGTCATTCCGAAGAGCGGCGAACGCCCGATCCTGACGCCCGATCCATGGCCGGGCTTTTCCATCGGGCTGTCCAATTGCCGTCCGTCGAGCCGCGGCGAAATCATGATCCGTTCCGCCAATCCGCGCGATTATCCCAAAATCGTCGCCAATGCCTTTTCGACCGAGGCGGACGTCGCTGAAATGCTGGCGGCGGTGAAATTCGTCAGGAAGATCGCCTCGATGCCGGCGATGGCCGAGATCATCGAGGAAGAGGTTTTGCCCGGTCCCTCGATCACCTCCGACGCGGATCTCATTCAGGATTTCAGGAAGCGCTCGGGCACCGTCTATCACCCGGTCTCGACCTGCCGCATGGGGCCGGACGCGGCGCACGCCGTCGTCGATCCGCGCCTCAAGGTACACGGCATCCAGGCGTTGCGCGTCATCGATGCCTCGATCTTTCCCGACAACATAACCGGCAACACCAACGCCGCCGCGATCATGACCGGATGGAAGGGCGCCGAACTGGTTCTGGAGGATCAGAAATGAAAATCACCGACGTCAAGACCTGGGTGGTCGGCAATCCGCCGCCCGGCATCGGCGGCAAGTATTTCATCTTCGTCAAGCTCACTACCGATGGCGGCGTCGTCGGCTATGGCGAGGCCTACAACGCCACCTTCTCGGCCCATGTCACGGCGAAAATGGTCGAGGACATGGCCGAGCGTTATCTGATCGGCCGCGACCCGCACGATATCGAGACCTTCTTCCGCCGCGCCTATTCATCCGGCTTCACCCAGAGGCCCGACGTGTCGGGCATGGGCTGTTTCTCGGCGCTGGAAATCGCCTGCTGGGACATTATCGGCAAGGAGGCCGGCAAGCCGGTCTACAAGCTGCTTGGCGGCCAGGTACACGAAACGCTGCGTTCCTATACCTACCTCTACCCGCACAGCGGCAGCGTCCATTCGGAGGACGCCCGCGGCAAGAACGTCTACAACGACCCAGATCTGGCCGCCGCCTGCGCGCTCGAATATGTCGAGCAGGGTTTCAATGCGGTCAAGCTTGACCCAGCCGGCCCCTACACCGCCTTCGACGGCCACCAGCCGCGCCTCGTCGACATCGACCTCTCCGCCCGCATGGTCAAGGCGATCCGCGAGGCGGTCGGCACCAGGGCCGACATCCTGTTCGGTACGCACGGCCAGTTCACCGCATCGGGCGCGCTGCGCCTCGCCCGCGCCATCGAGCCCTATGATCCGCTGTGGTTCGAGGAGCCGGTGCCGCCCGACATGCCCGAGGTGATGGCGCAGGTCGCCCGCGCGACCTCGATCCCGATTGCCACCGGCGAGCGGCTAACAACCAAATTTGAGTTCGCCCGCGTCATCGAGAACCGTGCGGCGACCATTCTTCAGCCCGACCTTGGCCGCTCCGGCGGCATTCTCGAAACCAAAAAGATCGCCGCCATGGCCGAAGCCTACCACATCCAGGTCGCGCCGCACTGCTACTGCGGACCGATCGTCGGCGCCGCCAACATCCAGCTTGCGGTGACGCTGCCCAATTTCCTCATTCTGGAATCGCTGAAACAGTGGGACGGTTTTCACGCGAAGCTGCTCAAGAAGAAGATCGAATGGCTGGACGGCAACGTCATCCCGTCGAAGGAGCCAGGCCTCGGTGTCGAACTCGACGAAGCCGTCTGCGAGGCGCATCCCTGGACCGGCAAGGACCTGCATTTGCAGATGCTGCAGACGCCGTTGATGCCGTGAGCGCGCGTCAGAGCTATGCCTTCGTCGGTCTTGGCCATCTCGGCGGCCAGTTCGCCGCCAACCTGATCCACAACGGCTTTGCCGTCACCGTATTCGACCTCGACCAGGCGGCCGTCGAGCGGCTGGTGATGCTTGGTGCCGATGCCGCCAACAGCCCGGCTGATGCCGCTGGCCGCGCCGGCAATGCCATCACCTGCCTGCCCTCGCCAAAAGTCAGCGAGGCGGTGCTGGCCGGCCCCGGCGGATTGCTCGAAGGCCTGCCCGCAGGCGGCAGTTGGATCGAGATGTCGACCAATGGCCAAGACGAGATCTTGCGCCTTGCATCCCTCGCCTCGGCAAGAGGCGTCGAGACGCTCGAATGCCCGGTCACCGGCGGCGTGCATCTGGCAGCCGTCGGACAGATCACCGCGCTGGTCGGCGGCGACACAGCGCTTTATGCGCGCCACCGCCCTGCCGTCGAGGCGATGTGCGCGCGCTCGTTCCTGATGGGTCCGGTCGGCTCGGCGGCGGTGATCAAGGTCATCACCAACATGCTGGCCTTCATCCATCTGGTCGCCGCCGGCGAAGCGCTGATGCTGGCCAAAAAGGGCGGGCTCGACCTTGCCCAGTCCTATCACGCCATCGTCGCCTCCTCCGGCAACAGCTTCGTCCATGAGACCGAAAGCCAGCTGGTGCTGAACGGCTCCTACGACATCGGCTTCACCATGGACCTGGCGTTGAAGGATCTCGGCTTCGCCCTCGGCATGGGTGAAAAATTCGGCGTTCCGCTCGAGCTTGCCTCGCGCGTCGACGCAATCTTCAGGCAAGGCAAGCAGGCCTATGGCGGCAGCGCCTGGTCGACGATGATCGTGAAACTGCTCGAGGATGCCGTCGGCACCGACCTGCGCGCACCCGGTTTCCCGGCTAAACTCGCAAGTTGATATTGGCCGGATTATCAATCGATTTCAGTCGATTGGAGAGATCGCCGGAACCAGAGCCGCAGTCAACTGAATCAAAGACTTAACAGCTTGATTCAATATCTCAGCGTCAATGCGCCGGGCAGGATCTCGAAAGTCGCTGGTATGCGACCCGGCGATTCGCCGTCTATGTCGATCAGCGCGGCGTTCTTTTGCAGATCGCCGAGCGGCTCGACAACCACTTTCTTGCCGCGCAGGATGGTGATCGCAGGATGGTTGCGGTGCCGCCCGCCATAGAGCAGGCGGATGTCCCAGATCAGCTTCAGCTTGCCGGCGGCGCGCAGGATGACGATGTCGAACTCGCCGTCGTTAAGCTCGGCGTCGGGCGCGATCATCATGCCGCCGCCGAAGAATTTGCCGTTGGCCACCGCCACCAATGCCATGCGCGCCTCAACCGGGGCACCGTCGTCGATGGTGATCGCAACCTCCTGGAAGCGGTAGCGGAGGAATTCCCAGACCGTGCGCCAGTAGAACAGTGCCTTGGCCGAAACCTTGCCCTTGCGCCTGTCGGCGTTGACGGCACGGTCGGTAGCGCCGGAAAGCCCGAGGCTGGCGATGTTGATGAAATGGCGGCTGGCCAGTGCGCCATGGTCGTCGACATAGCTGATGCAGCCGGCATCGACCTTGCGCGGCTTGGCCTCGGCAATCCGCTTCAGCGTCAGATCGACATTGTTCGACAGGCCGAGCCCGCGGGCAAAGTCGATGCCGGTGCCGCAAGGCAGCAGCCCGAGTTCGGCCGTCCGGCCGCTTTCCCGGAAAGCCTTCAGCAGCCCGTCGGCGACTTCGCTGGCGGTGCCGTCGCCGCCGGCCGCGATCACCAGCTCGAAGCCGATGGCGGCAAGGTCGAGCGCCAGCCGTTCGGCATCCCCCTCGGCCTGCGTTTCACGCAGCTCGAAATCACCGAAATGTCTTTTCAGCGAAGCCGCAACCTCGGGCCAATGCCGCTTGAGCCTGCCGCCGCCGGCGATCGGATTGAGAACCACCGCGACCTTCAAGCCTGCCTCCCCAAGGCCATCGAACACGCCTTCCAATCATTTGCCGGCATTGAAGCCCGCGCCGGCCTGCGGGGCAAGGGTCGATTACCCGACAATGCGGCTTCGGCATCGAGGCGGCAAATCCCGACCGGCGGCGGCAGAGATCGGAAAGTCGCTATTTTGGCAGGGTCAGTCCCCGATAATCCCGCTATCCACAGGCATGCGGCAGTTCCGCCAAACGCTTATCCGACGTACGTTAAAACCCATCTCAGGCGGCTACCGATCGCCACGCCGAAAGGCAAAGCGGAACGGCGGATTTCCTGAGGCCCGTACGGCCCTGAACGAGAACAGGCTTGCTTGTTGGAGGGATGGACGCCGAGACCTACGGGGCCGCGGAAAGCGTGCGAACGCCGACGGCGGACCGATGCTGCCATGAAGGACGGCAAAAACCTTCGATGGCGCGCTGGGCAAAGCTCGCAAGAGTGGAGACCGGCGTGGTCCGGAACGGACGCTGCCCTCGGGTGGCGACTGGCAGGACCGTCAAAATCAAGGCCGGCATGGCGCGACATCTTTCGGGAGTTGCTGCCGCGACCGTGTCCTGATCTGACAGGGAGGCGCTGGGAGAAATCCCGGCGCCGACTGTCTTTGTGGCCCCGCCTGACGATTTTGCCGGCGACGCTTCACGCTGCGCCAAAATCAGCTACTATCCATTTGTCGTCGGGGGCCGTTTAAAGGGGCTGACGGCAGGGGGACATTTCATGACGCTCATCCAGAAGCTTGCTGTTGCCTATGCTTTCCTGTTCTTCGGCGTTGTTGCCATCGGCTATGTGCCGGCTTTCAACGACGCCGGCGGCAATCTGTTCGGCCTGTTCTCGCTGCAATGGTACGACGATTTGCTGCACGCCTTCTCCGGCGTCTGGGCGCTGGCCGCCGCCTTCATCTCGCACCGCCAGGCGGTGTTCTATTTCAAGCTGTTCGGCTCGGTCTATCTGTTCGACGGCGTGCTCGGCCTGGTCACCGGTTCCGGCTGCCTCGATGGCGGCATCTTCATCAACGGCTTCCGCTCCCTGAACGACATCGAATTCCCGGCCCGCTTCTTCGCCAACCTGCCGCACATCGTCATCGGCGGCTTCGCCGTCTACGTCGGGTTCTGGCTGTCGAAACGTGTGTACGACCATTTCGCCACGGCCTGACCGGCCATGTTCCTGTTCCGCTGGCTGAAGCGCATCATCAAGGCGATCCTCTGGCTCGTCGTCATTGTCGTGTTGATCCCGATCGCCGGGCTGGCCTACGGCTTTCTCACGACGCCGTCGCTGGACACAACGCCATTGCCGGGCGTCGCCGAGGGTGCCCCGCCAAAGGCGCTGGCCGACAAGATCCGTGCCGAGATCCCCGGCTACCAGCGGCCGGAGGAATCGACCTTTCTTACCTATCCGGAATGGGCCATCGTCTACGCCGCCCGCGAATATGCCGGCTTCGTCGACAAGAACCAGCCGAGCGGTTTTCCCTATCTCTCCTATATCGGCCGCTTCTGGCAGGACTATGCGATGGTCATCCGCGCCAGTTCTACCTACAAGTTCAACCTCGACAACCACCAGATGCTGGTGATCATCGGCACCAGCCACACGATCGAGCACGCCATCCAGTGGGCCTATGAAAATACGATCGGCCGCGTCACCGAAGCGACAGCCGGCAAGCGCACCGCCGTCGACATCTACCAGGCCAAGGTGGCGGCCGACTACGCCGGTTTTCTCGATCAGGTGCCGTGGTACCAGTTTCCCTATGCCGAAAAGCGTGCCGGCCTGTTTGCCGTCCAGCCGGCAGCGGACGACAGCGCCGTCCGCACCAGCGAACGCAAGCTCGCCTTCGGCCTCGCCGACACGGTCAAGCAGGGCTATGCCGATCTGATCAAGTCGGCGCTCGCCGCCACCACCGATCCCGCCTTGCTCGATATTCATGTCTGGGCCAAGGGTCCGGTCGGCGAGGTGACGCGCAACGAACCCGACACCTTGCTGGAGCGCGATCTCGGCGCCGACAGCGCGATCTTCGTCACCAGACGCTATCAGGTGTTCACCGACATGATCCCGCGCCTGATCGCCAAGGGCGTCTCCTTCGTCGAGATCGGCGGCAATGACGAGATCATGGTCACCATGCTTTCCAATGACGAGATCAATGTTCCCGAAGGCGCACGCACCTTGTTCAGCTACCCGCTTCCGGCGCAACCTTCGACGCGCCGCACCGGCCTGACCGTCGCCGTGCGCAAGCTGCACATCGTGCTGCCGGCGCTGATGACGGCGGGCGCCAGGCTCGAGCATGTCTACGATTACTGAGGCCTTTCGGTCACAGCCGGCCTCGGCAGGACGTTGCGTGATGCTCCGTCACGCTCATTCCACAATCGCGGCCAAATCCCGCCTTGTTCCGCAACGATTGATGATGCCGTAGACACGTTGTCTTGCGCACATGTGCCAGGCAACTCGGAGGGACACGACCGTGATCAAGACCGCCCTTGTCGCCATGACCATCGTCGGCTGCGATTGCGACGCCAGGCTTTGCGAATATATCGGCGAGACGCCCGCCAAATGGTCGACCATCGCCGAATGCGAAGCGGCGATGAAAAGCCAGATGCTGCACAAGCGCAATTTCGACTATCCGCTGGTCTCCGGCATCTGCCGGACACAGAACTCGTCTTCGTCATCGCAGCTCGCTGCGACCGCTTCCGAGCCTGAATTGACGACGGCCAGTACGGCCGCGACAGACCCGCTGCCACCGGAACTGAGCCATCGGCCCAGTGCTGCGGTCGGAACGCAGGCCACGGCGACGGAAACGGAAGCCGTCCGGCCGGTCGCCTATGAAGCGGCGGTCGATGGCGGCCGCGCCGTGCTCTACCGCACGAAGGCCGGCTACGCCGTGGTCAAGACCGATCTCGGCCGCGCCGCATCGGCAACGATCGGCATCGCCAGGCGTTCGGCGAACTGGCTGGCGGCGAAGCTGCCTGACGGTCTGTAGCCGCCGCTTCAGGCCGCGCCGATCAGTGCCTTGACGGCGCGATAAAAAATCGACGAAAACAGCTCGCCCGGATCGTATTGCAGCTTCTTCGCCAGGAAGGACGGCAGTTCCGGATAGGAGGCAAGCAGCTCCTTGCCTGTGTAGTGGAGCTGGTAGGGCAGGAAAAAACGCCCGCCATGCTTGATCGTCACGTCGATCAGCGCCCTTGTCAGCGCCCGCATCCTGGCATTGCCGTCAGCGTTTGTCGGCTGATTGATGTAGAGCACCAGCGAACAGGCCGGCTCCGGCGCATAATTCAGCGCTACATCCTCCTTGTGGACGATGCGTACCGACGCGTTGAGCACCGGCAGGGTCTGGTTGCGCAGGATCTCGCGCGCTTCCGCGATGAACGGGTTATAGGCCGCCCGCGGGATGAAATACTCGTGCAGGATGTCGGTCTCATCGAGCAGATCGTTGAACAGATAGGGCACTGAATCGTGCATCGGATGGTTGCGCGTGACCAGGCAGGCCTCGCCCTCGCCCATTGCCGTCGTCCGCGCCACCGTGCAGCTCTCGAATTGCGGCTCCAGCGTCTTTTCGGTGAACCATTTCAGCTCCTGGAACAGGCTGCCCCATTTCGCCAGGTTGATGATCACCCGCTTGAGCCCGACCGAACCCGGTTCACCGATTGCCGGCTGGTCGGCCGGCGGCTGGTCGGCGACCTTATCATAGCGGTAGACGATCATATCCTCGAGGAAATTGCCCGGCGCAGTCGACAGATGCCCATAAAACAGACCGATCGCCCTGTTTGGCTCCAGAACCTCGGCGAAGAACGTCGGGAAATCGTCCGATTTGATGATCTCGCGCGAGGTCCGGTAGACGGCGTTGTCGACGATGTCGAGTGTCGCCTCCAGCACCACGCCGAACAGGCCGTAGCCGCCGATGACGTGGCGGAACAGCTCGGTATTTTCGGCCGGTGAGCAGGTCGTCACCGAACCGTCCGCCAGCATCACCCGCATCGATCGGATCGAACCGGCGACCGAGCCGGCCTGGTGGTCCATGCCATGCGCGTTGACCGACAGCGATCCGCCGACCGAAAAGATGTCGGTCGACTGCATCGCCTTCACCGCGAAGCGCGGGTGCAAAAGGTTCTGGATGTCGTGCCAGCGCGCGCCCGGCTGCAAGGTCATCGTCTTTGCAGCCGGGTCGATACTGACCTTGTTGAATTTACGCATGTCGAGGACCAGCGCGTTGTCGTCGAAGGCGTGGCCGCCCATCGAATGGCGCACCGCCGCGACCGAGACCTTCAGGCTATTGGCGCGGGCAAAGGCCAGCGCGCTCGCGATGTGGTCTTCCTTGCTGACTTCGATAACGCCGTAGACCGGTGTCATCGACAGGCCGCTGGCATCGTTGATGTTGCCGCCTTTGGTCAGCCATGGCAGCGCCGGATCGTAGGCTGGCGGGCCCTCCAGCGGCTTCTGCGCCAGGTCGATGCCGTCAATGTCGGCGATGCGCCCGGAATTCTTCTGCCCCGACGGACCGCGCGCCAGCCGCGCCACGGTCGTGCCGCCCCAGAGCATCGCGCCGCCGACCACGGTTGTACCCAGCAGCAGCCGCCGCGACAGGCGAAACCCCTTGCGTTCTTCGACCATAACCCCACCCCACTGGCCCAGGAATAGCGCCTGATGGAGACAAAAACCAGTTGCCAATCAGACGTTCGGCGAACGATGATCCGGTTTGTCTGGCGAAAATGTCGAAAGCAGTCGCATCATGAAGCTTGCAGCCCGTATCGCGCTTGCCCTGTTGCTTGCGTTTGCTCCGGCATCAGCCGACGCGCAGACTCCTGGTCAAGGCGACGACAAGGTCGTCAGCGTAGCTGGCGACGATCCGGAGATGGCGGCCGCTATCGAGCAGGCGCGTGCCAGTCTCGACGACTTCCTGGTATTGGCCGACGCACCGCCATCCGGAACGGCCGACTTCCAATTGAAAGTCGTGGTCAGGGACGGGGACGCCACTGAACATTTCTGGGTCTTTCCCTTCCACCGGACGGCGGCCGGATTTGCAGGAACCTTGGACAACGAGCCGCAGACCGTGCACAACGTCGTGGCAGGCCAGGAGATCGAATTCAGCCGGGACGATATTTCCGACTGGGGCTACATGAAGAACGGCCGCCGGGTGGGAAGTTTCACTGTCTGCGTTCTCTTCAAAAAAATGTCGAAGGAAGACGCCGACTATTATCGCCAGAACTATGGCTTCGATTGCTGACGGCTGAATTCTAGTTCAACCGGCTTCTACATCCTTCACGCCGATCTTGCGGACCAGTGCCGCGGTCGCCAGGATCGTGGCCATGTCGGCGATCATCGGCGCAACATGCTTGGCATAGTCGAGCGGCACAGAGATGTCCGGCAGTTCGAAGAAGTTCTTCGTCTGCGGAAGCAGCAGAAAGCCGTCGCTGCCGTTGAGCGCGACGCGTGCCGGTTCCTTCGGCCATGTTTCGCCAAGCCATTCGAGCGCCTGCGCCAGCCGGCCGGTCACCAGCGGCCGCGCCGCTTCGATGTTGTCGGTGTGGAACTCGTAGGCGGCGTCGAGTTCGGGTACGCCGCATGACAGTTGTTCCGTCTTGCTGCCGAACATGCCTCGGAAGAAACCTACCACCATATTGGCACGGCGCGCCGCCACCAAGATTCCCGGGAACGGCGCAATGGTGTCGAACGCGATAATGACGCCCTTGAACGCCTGAGATGTGGTCTTGCCGTTCCTCTCCAGCAGCGTCACCTCATAGAGCTCGAACGCAAAGCCTTCATACCGACCGGAGACGACGTCCTCGAAATACGAACGGTTGAACACGCCAATCGTCTCGCGCGGCAGCCGATCGAAGGAGTTCGGCGTTACGCCATGCTGATAGCGCACGTCCTGGATGAAGCCGAAGACGATCGGCAGCAAACTGTTGCGGAACGTCTGCTGCAATTTGCGCGCCGGCCTGATCGCGTGGAGATAGAGCAGGATCGCCGCCAGGAACCCGCCGATATAGAGGAACACATGCGGGGTCGAGAACCACTGCTCGTTGGGGTCGGCAACCCCGTTGAAGAGCCAGGCCACCAGCGCCACGAAGACAACCACCGATCCGATGAAAAGTGGCACCCGCCAGTGCGTCCGGCGATAGGCCGAAGCCCTTTGCGCCTCGTAGGCCTCGATGTCCTTCCTGAGGCCGGCGATCACCGCTTCGCTCGGCATGAAATCCGCAGTTTCCATCACCCACCCGCCCCACAAGCCCGCCCGCGTTGGGCATGATAGCCGGTTTGGTGGACCGCGTCAGCGCAGCTGTCAGCGCCCGGCACCGAAGATCGCATCGAGGCGGGCCAGAACCATTTGCCTGGATTTTCCCGCCAGCGTTTCAACCGGCATCAGCCGCTCGTGATCGCCGGCGCGCAGCCGCATGAAGGCATGCAGCCGGTAGGCGGCGATGGCCCCGCGCGTGCCGGGATCGTCGCTGATGTCGACGACGAGAATGGCGCCGATGCGGCCGGGCCATGGCTGGCGCGCGAAGGCGGTGCCGATGAAATCGCCGAGCCCATAGGCGACGAGCGTCTTGCCGATCCGCTCGATCGGCTGCACGACATGGGCATGATGCCCGGCGATCAGGCCGACGCCATGTTCGGCCAGAAGTCGCGCCATTGCCCGCGTCTTCGCACGTGGAAAATGCCGGAATTCCCAATCCCAATGCGGCACCGCGCAGAGGAGGTCGACACCCGAAGCGGCAGCGTGCGGCCATTGCGTCGGATCGGCTTGCATCGAGACTCGGCCCGCCAACTGAGCCTCGTCGGTATTGCGCCACAAGGTAAAGGCGGCAAGGCCTATGGTCAGCGAACCAACCGCAAACCGCTCGACCGGAGCCGCACTGCCGATCGTGCGGATGCCTAATTGCTCCAGCGCGGCGACGGTCTCGTCGAAGCCGGCAATACCCTGGTCGAGCACATGGTTGTTGGCCAGCGACAGCACCAGTTTTTCACGCGAAATGCCGGCGGCGGACAGCGCCTCGGCAAGGAACCGCTCGCTCATCGCGTGGTGCGTGCCGAGCCTGGTGCCCCAAACAGCGCTCGGCCGCTCCACCACCGGGCTTTCGCAATTGCCGACCACCAGATCGGCCGAGGCAAGCAGTGCCGCGATCGCCGGATCGCAGTCTGGCGCGCGGCGATTGGCCACCGCCGAGATATCGCCGACGAAAGCCAGCCGCACCGTCCGCGCCGGCAGTGGTTCGAGCAGGGCTGCGGCCGCCGGAGCAAAGCCGCGCGCGTCGCCATTGAGCGAAGGCCGGAGAAAACGCGGCAGCCACGACAGTTTGTAGGAAAGCGGATAGTTCGACACGCGACGCCCAATCGTTTGCCTTGTGTAGACCGTCCGCCGGATTGATTGAAGCGTCGACTGTTGTGGGTGAACCGCAGGCCACAGGCGCAGCGAACCAAATGCGTGTATGATCCACTGCGGAGCGACAAAGGGGCGATCACGATGACGCGTTTTTCCAGGCTGGTGGCGTGCGCCATCATTCTTCTCCTGCCGCTGGCTTCACCCAGCGCCGCGGCTCCCGAAGCGGCGGCCCTGTTCGAGGCAAAAATCGTAGCCGAACGCGACAGCGCTCTTGCCGCTCTGGAAGCCGCCGTGCCAGGCGATCCGGCAGCCGCCTACGCCGCCGGCGCCGGCGAATTCTTCACCGCGCTGGAGATCCTGGCCGGCGGCCTGCACCGCCACGGTTTCGACAGCCCGCAATCCTTCATGCTGCCGCTGATGCGGCTGCCGGTGCCGGACAATGCCAATCCCGAGCCGCTGACCTACGAACAATTCCGCGCCATTCTCGTCGCCTTCCGCGACCGGCTGGAGAAATCCGCAGCCACGCTCGGTTCGGTACCCCCCGACGCCGACATCGGCATGGTCATCGACCTCACCCGCCTCGGCATCGACCTCAACGAGGACGGCACGATCGCGCCGGACGAGAGCGCCGCCGCGATCATGGCGTCTCTGTCACGCGGCGGTGGTGCGCCAGACGCGGCCGCACCCGCCCTCACCTTCCGCTTCGACCGCGCCGACGGTTATTGGCTGCAGGGCTATGCCGAGTTCCTGATGGCGCAGGCCGACTTCTGGCTGGCGCATGATTTCAGAAACACGTTCGACGGCTCCTTCCACATGCTGTTCCCGCGCGCAAAACTGCCGCTGCAGGATACGCTCGTGCCGCTAGACGGTGGCACGAATGGCGGCATCCTGACGTCCGAATGGCGACTAGCCGACTTTATCTCCCTGGTGCATCTCATTAACTGGCAAGTGGTCGAGCCTGAGCGCCGGCAAGCGGCACGCCGCCATCTCATGGAAATGATCCGGCTGTCGCGCGAGGACTGGAAAGCCATCCGCGCCGAAACCGACAATGACCGCGAATGGCTGCCCGGGCCGCAGCAGAAAGGCACCAGCCCGCTGACCGGTCTCGAAGTTGGTGAGCAGCAGGTACAGGCCTGGCTCGCCGCCCTTGATATGGCCGAGGATCTTCTGGAAGGCCGCACCTTGCTGCCGCATTTCCGCATCGCCGACAAAGGCATCAACATGAAGCGCTTCTTTGATGAGCCAAAAACCTTCGACCTGGTGCTGTCGATCACCGGCCCGGCCATCGCGCCCTATCTTGAGCGCGGCAAGACTCTCACCAGCGAGGAGTTCAACCAGATCCAGCGCCAGTTCGGCGGCGCCGGGTTTCTGACGTTCGCGCTTTGGTTTAATTGAGCGGCGCACTTCGACGTTGCTCCTGACAGCCTGCTGTCAGCAGCCAAATTGCGCGCGGCACCCTTCACCACTCCGCTCTTTCCATTTTGGCCGATACCTCCCATATTCGGGGCCATGGCCAGACTCTCCGACAAGAAAACGCCGCCGCCGGCGAATGACGAGCGCGCTTCGCCGCCCAAGCGGCGCAGTCCGCTGACCGATTTCCTCGATGCGTCGGAGCCCCTGTACAAGGGCGGCTTTGCCGAGGCGCCGCAGGCCGAGTTCACCGGCGCGCCGCTGACCGGCTCGATCGCCGACTGGGCCGAACAGATCGAGCAGGAAGCCGAGAAGGAAGGGCGTCAAATCTCCCCCCTCGAGGGGGAGATGTCGCCGAAGGCGACAGAGGGGGTCGGCAAAGGAAGCGCTCGGCGTCAAGGGTCGCCGAGCACTGCCGCACCGACCCCACCCGGCGGCTCCGCCGCCACCCTCCCCTCGAGGGGGAGGGAAGGCGCCAAGTCTGCCAAGAAAATCCCGGAGCGCTCCTCTTCTCCCGGCCGTACGGCACGCGGCACCTCGATGGGCGGCGCGGCTTCGGCGCGGGAGCGCACTGCGGCCGGTCTCAACCCTGTCGCTGGCCTCGATGTCTCCCTGGAAGAGGCCGAGACCATGGCCTCGGGCGGCGTCACCGCGACCGTCGCGGCGCTGTCGGCGCTGATCGAATCCGGCAATCCGCTGCACAAGGACGGCGTGCTGTGGACGCCGCACCGCCCTGCCCGGCCTGAGAAATCCGAAGGTGGCATCGCCATCAGGATGGTCTCGGATTTCGAGCCGGCCGGCGACCAGCCGACGGCGATCAAGGATCTCGTCGAAGGCGTCGACCGCAACGACCGCACCCAGGTGCTGCTCGGCGTCACCGGCTCGGGCAAGACCTTCACCATGGCCAAGGTGATCGAGGAGACGCAGCGCCCCGCTCTGATCCTGGCGCCCAACAAGACGTTGGCCGCGCAGCTCTACTCCGAGTTCAAGAAATTCTTCCCGGAAAACGCCGTCGAGTATTTCGTCAGTTACTACGACTATTACCAGCCGGAGGCCTATGTGCCACGGACCGACACCTACATCGAGAAGGAATCCTCGATCAACGAGCAGATCGACCGCATGCGCCATTCGGCGACGCGTTCGCTGCTTGAGCGCGACGACGTCATCATCGTCGCCTCGGTGTCCTGCATCTACGGTATCGGCTCGGTCGAGACCTACACGGCGATGACCTTCCAGATGCAGATCGGCGACCGGCTCGACCAGCGCGCGCTGCTCGCCGACCTCGTCGCCCAGCAATACAAGCGCCAGGATATCAATTTCGTCCGCGGTTCGTTCCGGGTGCGCGGCGACACGATCGAGATCTTCCCGGCCCACCTTGAGGATCGCGCCTGGCGCATCTCGCTGTTCGGCGACGAGATCGAGGCGATCACCGAGTTCGATCCGCTGACCGGCCAGAAGACCGGCGAGCTGAAGAGCGTCAAGATCTACGCCAATTCGCACTATGTGACGCCGCGGCCGACCTTGAATCAAGCCATCAAGTCGATCAAGGAAGAACTGAAGTATCGCCTGCAAGAGCTTGAAAAGGCTGGCCGCCTGCTTGAGGCGCAGCGGCTTGAGCAGCGCACCCGCTTCGACCTGGAGATGCTGGAGGCGACCGGGTCCTGCGCCGGCATCGAGAACTATTCGCGCTATCTGACCGGCCGCCAGCCGGGCGATCCGCCTCCAACCTTGTTCGAATACATACCCGACAATGCGCTGGTCTTCGTCGACGAAAGTCACGTCACCATACCGCAGATCGGCGGCATGTATCGCGGCGACTTTCGTCGCAAGGCGACGCTGGCCGAGTATGGTTTCCGCCTGCCGTCCTGCATGGACAACCGGCCGCTGCGCTTCGAGGAATGGGACGCCATGCGCCCGCTCTCCGTCGCGGTTTCGGCGACGCCCGGCGCCTGGGAGATGGAGCAGTCCGGCGGCGTCTTCGCCGAGCAGGTCATCCGCCCGACCGGCCTCATCGACCCGCCGGTCGAAGTACGCCCGGCCAAGACGCAGGTCGACGACGTCGTCGGCGAAATCCGCGAAACCACGAAGGCCGGCTACCGCACGCTGGTGACCGTGCTGACCAAGCGCATGGCCGAGGATTTGACCGAATATCTGCATGAGCAAGGCATACGCGTGCGCTATATGCACTCCGACATCGACACGCTGGAGCGCATCGAGATCCTGCGCGACCTGCGCCTCGGCGCCTTCGACGTGCTCGTCGGCATCAACCTGTTGCGCGAAGGCCTCGACATTCCCGAATGCGGTTTCGTCGCCATTCTCGATGCCGACAAGGAAGGTTTCCTGCGCTCCGAGACATCGCTGATCCAGACGATCGGCCGCGCCGCCAGAAACGTCGACGGCAAGGTCATCCTCTATGCCGACCAGATCACCGGCTCGATGGAGCGGGCAATGGCCGAGACCAACCGCCGTCGCGAAAAGCAGATGGAGTGGAACGCGGCCAACGGCATCACCCCGGAATCGGTCAAGTCGCGCATTTCGGACATCCTGGACTCGGTCTACGAAAAAGATCATGTCCGCGCCGATATCTCGCAGTTCACCGACAGCGCCGGCGCGATGATGGGCAACAATCTGAAAGCGCATCTCGACGCCCTGGACAAGCAGATGCGCGATGCCGCCGCCAATCTCGATTTCGAGAAGGCAGCCCGTATCCGCGACGAGATCAAGCGGCTGCGCGAGATGGAGCTGTCCATCTCCGACGATCCGCTGGCCAAATATGCCGACATGGAAAGCCCGGTCTCGGGCCGCGAAAAGGGCAAGCACAACAAGGGCGTGGCCAAACACCGTACATCGGAGGAACAGGAGCGTTTCCGCAAGCTCGACGAGGCACGTTCGGCCGAAGAGGCGGCCCGGCCCAACCTCTTCCGCAAGCCGGCACTCGACGAGATGGGCGCCGACGGCGCCGTGCCGGTGAAGAAGCCGCTGTTTTCGAAGCCCTCGCTCGACGCCATGGGGCCGGGCACGGATATGCCGACCCCGGCCGGCGCAGTGTCGCGTTCGCTGTTCAAGAAGCAGTCGGCCGAAGAGGCGCACGGCTCCGACTTCGGCATCCCGGGCGAACCGACCAAGCCGCTATTCAAGAAGAACTCGCTCGACGAGATGACCGTGCGGCGGACGGAAAAGCCGGTCGAAGGAAAGGTGCCAGCGAAACCACAGCCGATCTCCCCCGGTGTGGGGGAGATGCGCGGCAGGGCAGAGGGGGGCGCAAAGGAACGCAACGATTCCGCCAAACCCATTGTCCGCCAGCGCAGTGGTATCGGCTCCTACGAAGACCCGGCCGACGCCCGCCGTGAAAAGCGCCGCCCCGGCAAGACGGGGCGCCCGGGACGCTAGCGAGCTTCCCTTCTCCCCTTGGGGGAGAAGGTGGATCGGCGCGCAGCGCCGAGACGGTTGAGGGGTGCTGGACGGATCGCCGTCGGTGCCAAGCTGGAGCACCCCTCATCCGACCGCTTCGCGGCCACCTTCTCCCACAAGTGGAGAAGGGGGAGCCTAGCCACTTGCCATCGGCCCTAGCCTTGGTGTAGCCAGTTTCTACAACTCGAACGTCTTGAAAGGAGGGCTGCGTGTTATTTTCTCACCACCGTCAGCGCGGCCCTGTCTTTGCCCTGCGAGCTAGCTTGCAGGGCTGACCAGGGACGGTCCGGGTTTTTCCCCGCTTCGATTTTTTGGTCTGCCCTTCGTGGTGCGCAATGCCGAGCCTAATGGCTGGCACGTGCACCGTCAAAGTGCATTGAGCCGGGCTCCGGCAAGACCAGAGAAATCAAAATGGCCCTGATCAGCCTCAAATCCCTCGGCGTCACCCTGAATGCGCCGCTGTTTTCCAACCTCGACCTCACCATCGGCACCGGCGACCGGCTCGGCATCGTCGCCGCCAATGGGCGCGGCAAATCCACTTTGCTGAAGTGCCTGACCGGCGAGATGGAGCCGACATCAGGCGACATCACCCGTACGCGCGGCCTGCGCGTCGGCTATGTCGAGCAAGTCGTCCCGGCAGCGCTGGCCGGGCGCAGCTTCCAGCAGGTGGTCGCTGATGCCTTGCCGGCCGGACAGGTCGAAAGCGAACAATGGCGCGTCGATGTGGTTCTTGACTCGCTTGACGTGCCAGAACCGATGCGCGGGCGGCCAATGCAGGCGCTGAGCGGCGGCTGGCAAAGGCTGGCGTTGATCGCCCGCGTCTGGGTCACCGATCCCGACGTCCTGCTTCTCGACGAGCCGACCAACCATCTCGACCTCGGCAAGATCAGCCAGCTCGAGACCTGGCTGAACGCGCTGCCGCGCGAGGTGCCGGTGGTGATCGCCAGCCATGACAGGGCGTTCCTCGATGCCACGACCAACCGCACGCTGTTCCTGCGTCCCGAACAATCACCGGTGTTTTCGCTGCCCTATTCGCGGGCGAGGCTTGCGCTGGACGAGGTCGACGCCTCGACCGAACGCAAGTTCCAGCGCGACATGAAAGTGGCGCAGCAGCTGCGCCGGCAAGCGGCCAAGCTCAACAATATCGGCATCAATTCCGGCAGCGACCTTTTGACGGTCAAGACCAAGCAGCTCAACCAGCGGGCAGAGCGCCTGGAAGAAGCGGCAGCGCCGGCACACCGCGAAAAGTCGGCGGGCGCGATCAAGCTTGCCAACCGCGGCAGCCATGCCAAGGTGCTGATCACGCTCGACGAGTTGGTGGTCGGAACACCTGACGGCACGGTTCTGTTCAGCACCGGCAAGCGCCACATCTGCCAAGGCGACCGCATCGTCCTGCTCGGCCGTAACGGCGTCGGCAAATCACGGCTGATCGGCCTGATCCGGAACGCCATCGTCGAGCCGGAAACGGCGGCGCAAAGCCTGAAGGTGACACCGTCGACCGTGCTCGGTCATAGCGACCAGGCGCTGTCCGGCATCGACGGCGATGACACGCCGCTGGCGATGCTCTCGCGCAAATTCGACGTCGGCGAGCAGCGCGCCCGCTCGCTGCTCGCGGGCGCCGGCGTCAGCATCGACATGCAGGAGCGAAGGATCGGCGTGCTGTCCGGTGGGCAAAAGGCGCGGCTGATGATGCTGGCGCTGAGGCTCGCCAATCCCAACTTCTATTTGCTCGACGAGCCGACCAACCACCTCGATATTGATGGCCAGGAGGCGCTGGAAGCGGAATTGCTGGAACATCAGGCGAGCTGCCTGCTTGCCTCGCACGACCGCTCCTTCATCCGCGCGGTTGGCAACCGCTTCTGGCTGATCGAGAAACGGCGGCTGACCGAGGTCGACGACCCGGAAGCTTTCTTCCGGGAGGTAGCCGAAGCCGGCGGTTAAAAAATTGCGGAAAAAATCCGGCGCTCTGTCGGATGATGATCGCATGCCACGTCCTTGGGTTGCCGACACGGTGATGCCGGCGCCAATCGAGGAGAAAGCATCATGTCCATTCTGTCATCCATAGGTCACGCCGTAACGCGTTACTCGGCGGCTCGCGCCCGTTATCGCAGCGAACGCGCCATCCTGTCATTGCCGATCGAGCTGCGCAAAGATATTGGCTGGCCGGAAATCGTCGTCGACGCGCAAAACAGCCCGCGGATTCGCATCGAAGGTTGAAGGTGGCAGTTGGCCGTCGCGGCAGGCGCCATTTCAAATCCAAAAAACCATCGGCCGTGTAGGATCGTCGCCGTTCCGTTCGTCCTGTGGTTCGCAAAGGCAAACCAGACGCAAAGAGGAGCATGACATGAATGACCAGCCGCAGACCCAGCCCGCCGCCAAAGTGCGTGGCGGATTGACGCCCTACCTTCAGCTTGACGGCGCTTTCAAAGCCGCAGAATTTTACCAAAAGGCCTTCGGTGCCGAGCAGGTCTTTGCCTATCCGCCGGACGAACAGGGCCGTACCATGCATATCCATCTCCACATCAACGGTTCGACCCTGATGCTTTCCGACTTCTATCCCGAGCATGGAATGGCCGCTGTGAAGCCGCAGGGCTACACCATGCAGCTCCATCTCGGCAGCGACGACATCGACGCCTGGTGGCAGCGGGCCATCGAGGCGGGCTGCGAGGAAGTCGTGCCGTTGCAAGTGATGTTCTGGGGTGATCGCTGGGGCAATATGCGTGATCCGTTCGGCGTCGAATGGGCAATGAACGCACCGGTGAAAGCAGCTTAGCATTCCACACAGGCTGTGTCTGAAATCACCTCTCCCGCTCCAGAGGGAGAGGAAAACGATCGCATGGAGGAAATCAGATGTCCTATGTCGACGGTTTCGTACTTGCCGTACCGAAGGCAAAGCTCGATGCTTACAAGAAGCTGGCGGAAACCGGCGGCGCCGTCTGGAAGGAGCACGGTGCTCTTGCCTACGTCGAATGCGTCGGCGACGACGTCCCTTATGGCGAGCTCACCTCGTTCCCGCGCGCCGTACAGGCCAAGGACGACGAGGTCGTCATCTTCTCATGGGTGGTCTACGAATCGCGCCAGAGCCGCGACGCGGTGATGGCCAAGGTGATGGCCGACCCGCGCCTCAAGTCGGACTGGGAGACCATGCCATTCGACGGCAAGCGCATGATCTTTGGCGGTTTTCAGCCCTTCATCGAGCTGTAGGCGCCCCTCGATCAAGTTTGTCGTGCAGCGGCTTCAGCCGGTCGCCATAGCGCTTCCACAGGTCGACCGAGCCCTGATACATCGGCTGGCGCACTTGCGCAGCCGACGCCGTTCGCACCGGCCGGTCGGTCTCGTGGAACGACAGCACGGCGTCGTCCCACGGCAGGCCGAGATGGGCGATCAGCGCCCGCGACCGGCCTTCCTGGTCGGCGACGAAATCCTCGTAGCGAACGTCGTGCACGACATCAGGCAGCACGGCATGCCAGTGCGCCATGATGTCGGTGTACAGATTGTGGAAATCGGCGAGCTCGTCGAGATCGTAGCCGTAGCGATGGCTGTCGCCGCGGAAGTGCACCTTGTAGATCGACAGGCAGGTCGCCGCCGCATCGCGCGCGCAATGGATGATCTTGGCCCGCGGCAGCATCATGTGGATGAAACCGACCAACAGGAAATTGCCGGGCATCTTGTCGGTGACGTGTCGAGAACCCGGATAGCGGGCGTGCAGCATGTCGAGATAGGCCTGGCCGGCCTCGGCATAGGCCTTGTCGGGCATGTCGGCGATGCCCCAGGGAAAGCCGCCCTTCATGCTGAGCGGAAACTGCTTGCCGACCGCCGTCTTCAATATGCTGAGCTCGCCGGCGCCATAGACCTGCGGATGGCTGGCGATGATCTGCTCGACCAGCGTGGTGCCGGAACGCGGCATGCCGACGACGAAGATCGGCGTGTCCTCGGCTATCTCGCTCGGCTTGTGCCTTTCAAAAAAGGCCTTGTCGAACACCGCCTTCATCGCCTCGAACTCGCCGCGCGTCTTGCCGGCGTCGTAGTCGATGCCCTGGCGGCGGATCGCGTTGCCTTCGGCGAAATAGTCGAAGGCGCGGCCATACTCCCTGAGGTCGTCATTGGCCTTGCCGAGACCGAAGGAAAGCTGCATGCGCGCCAGGCTGCCTTGCGGCGCCTTGGCGTGCTCCGCCTCCATGCGGGCAAGCTCGGCGTCGCGCTCCTTTTGGCGCTTGACCTGGGTAAGCATCAGCCAGGCCCTCGCCATGCCGGGGTCCACAGCCAGCGCCTGCCTGAAAAGATCCGCAGCCTCGTCGAGATTGCCCTTTTCCATCAGCCCGACACCCAGGCCGTGCAAAAGATCGGCATCCTTCGGCCGGATCGTCAGCGCCTCGCGAAAAACAGCCAGTGCCTCATCCAGCCGGCCCGCTTCCTGCAGCGTTTCGGCAAGCCCGACGCGGGCGCGGACATGGAACGGGTTGCGGCCGATCGTGCCGCGATAAATATCCTCGGCGCCTTCGAATTGGCCGAGCTGCTTCAGCGACGAGCCGAGATTGTCACGCGCCGCCAGCTGGTCCGGCCGAATCGCCACCACCTTGCGGAAGAGATCGGCGGCGGCCGCGACCCGGCCGAGGTCGCGCAGCACGGTGCCGAGATTGTTGAGGAAATCCGGATTGTTCGGTTGCAGACGCACCGATTGTTCGATCAGCGCCAGCCCCTCGGCGCTGCGCCCGGTCTGGTGCAGCAGAAGCCCGAGGAAATGCGCAGCAGCCGGGTGGTTGGCCTTTTGCGCCAGCACCTGTCGGTAAAGCGCCTCGGCTTCCTGCCGGCGCCCGGCCTGGTGCAGCTGCAGCGCCTGCTGCACGTGCTGGTCGAGCCCCAGCGGCGGCTGTCCGCCTGAGCCGTAACGTGCGCCTGCCGGTTGTCTCGGATCTCTGTTGATGGGAAACCTGCCGTGTTGTCCGCCTGCCGCGATCTAGGCCATCGCTGCGGCGCGTGCAAGAGCAGACGGCGGTCGCTACGAAGCAAAACTTCGAACCCGGGGGAGCCTACCGAAAGTCGGCCGGCGTCAGCACATACATGTTCCTGCGGCCGTGCGAGTAGGCTTGGCGCGCAATCTCGTGGATCGACGAACGCTTGGCGTCGAAGGCGCTGAGAAATTCGGCCTCGGCTCCGCTTGCTGCCGGGTTTGCCGCCGAAAGTGCCGCGACCTCGACAAAGAACGGGACTTCGAGCATGCCGTCATGGCCGACGAAACGAATGCGCTTGGCCGCCGGGTCATAGGAGCGGCTGGGATTGGGAAAATTGAGCGTCATGGCTTGCGCGTCAAATCAGGCGGTTGCTTTCGGCAAGCTGGCGCGCCCGCCGCGCCGTGCCGTCGGTGTCGGCAATCCTTCGCCTTGCCGCCTCGTCGCTTCTTATCGTGAGACGCGGCGACAAGACCTTTATCGGCTTTGCGACAGGACTGACTGCAACTGTCGGGACATCCGGTGTTCTTGCGGAGTTCATGACTCTCTTCCTTCCATTGCTAGATAAATACAAATGCCGGAGGAATTTTTTCGGAAGTTCTTCAAACAATTTTTGAGGTGCACCGGGACCGTATCATCGTTCTGCGGATAACTATAGAAAAGTAATTTGACGTTGGTAGGGGTAAGAGGCCGAAAACTTCTTGAATAAGTCGTATTTTCAGACTAGAGGTATGAAACCGTTTGGGTCATGCTTGGCCCCGCGGTGTCAGGGATTCTCGGCCCGCCAAACTTATCCAAATCGCCGACACCTGGTACCGCAATGCAGGCTCCGCTTCCGGGGCAGGCCGGAAAGAAACTTCAAGGCACGAGAACTTCAAGGCACAAGCGAGAACTTCGAGGCGCACAAGAATGTCTGCTCGCACCACCCATTCCATAGCGCATTTCGCGGCACCTTTCGTGCTTGGCGGGCTGGATGGCATGCAGCCGGCCGGCGACTATGACATCGACCACGACGAAGAACTGATCGACGGCATGTCCTGGCCTGCCTGGCGCCGCGTCGCCACTTTCATCCATCTGCCGGCAAGGACAGTGAAAAGCGCGACCAGCCAGCTTGTCGCCATTGACCATGCCGAGCTCGACGCAGCGCTTCGGCACGACCAGGAGAATGTCACATGATCCGCTTCCAGCAGAATGCGCGGCGCACGGACACGCCGGCGCATATCTTCACCGTCGGCCAGACCGTCCGCATGAAGAGCCGCACCGGCCTTGCCCAAAAGACCGCGGAGCTGTTCCAGATCAAGAGCCGGCTGCCGGTCAAGGACGGCTCGCCGCAATATCGCATCCGCAGCGATCAGGAGACCTATGAGCGGGTCACCACGGAAGACAATCTCGAACCGGTCGACAACCCGGCCAACTGAGCCGACGCGCCACAACGCTGCTTCACATGCTGATAATGCCGCAGATCCGCATCTCCAACGGGAACGGCGCTGAGCTCTACGCCGGCCCCCAGATGGTGCTTATCCGGCCAGGCTGTAGGTCGGTGCGCTAGCAGGGCCCGTCATCGACGACGCGATAATCCGCCGCGCGGGCTTCGCATTCGTTGGGGAATGTGCGCAGTTCGCCATGGCGACGGGCACAGACTGGGCGGTATTCGCGGGTGCAGAATGTCTGCTCCTCACCGCCACCACCACCGCCGCGGCACTCGCCCTCGCGAATGATGCGGTATCCGGCCCGTTCGGCAAGGCAGGCATTGGCGAAGGTCTGGCGGTCGCCGCCGCGCCGGGCACAGACCGGGTCATATTGCCTAGTGCAGAATTGCGGCCCCGGCCGTGGCGGGCGCGGCCCCGGCCCCTCATCATCCACCACGACGGTGCAGGCTGCGAGAATTGCCGACAGGAACAGGATGGAAAAAACCTGCCGCGGAAAGATTGCCGCAAGAAACCGCATGAATGTTCTCTCCCTCGAAACTCCGGCCCGCACAAATGGTGCCTGGGTCAGGCCGATCCTCGTCATTCCGCTGCCAGATGCAACCCCTGTTTGCAACTGGCGAGCCAGAGCGGTATGCCGGCGCAAGCCAAGACAGCACCTGCCCCGCTTGCTGGACCATGCCTGGGTGAAGTCTGGCCGATGACCGCGCAGCGAACCCGGACTATCGGTGCGATGCGTCGGGATGCGCCTGTTGGGGCCGCCCGCGGCTGTGTCTTGCAAGCATCACGTTTCCGTGCGATAAATTTTGTGTTCGGGCATTTGCGACCCGGAGAGCGGAACGTTTTGGACGACCTTTCCCCGATACTGTGAATCTCTGACAGCCCCGTTTTCGGCGGGGGGTTTTACCATGCGCCAATGCATGACTGCCGAAGCAACCACCGGGACTTGCCCACGGCGCCAGGCGGCGGGCGGAACCACCAAGACTGACACGGGTGAAGGAGTTTCCCCAATGGCCCAGACCGGCACCGTTAAATTCTTCAACGCTACCAAAGGCTTCGGCTTCATCACGCCCGATGGCGGCGCCAAGGATGTGTTCGTCCACATCTCGGCGATCGAGGCTTCCGGGCTGCGCACGCTCGTCGACGGTCAGAAGGTCACCTTCGATGTCGAGCCCGACCGTATGGGCAAGGGTCCGAAAGCGGTCAATCTCCGCGCCGCCTGAACGGCGGCGTTCCGCGCGTCCTTTCGGGGTGTGAGGATGCTGCAAGGCTTTTGAGTGAACTTGAATTCTGTAAAGGCGCGGCGGTTTTCGTCGCGCCTTTTGTGTTCCGGGATGCTTGCCGGCACCCGCAAAACTTTCTCTTGCCGATGGCACTAAAATAAAGGACAAATTTCCGTCCGGGCATTTGCCGGCCCGAGACTGGACTTGTGGGATCAAAGGAGCTTCCCATGCCGCAGACCGGCACCGTCAAATTCTTCAATCACGCCAAGGGCTTCGGCTTCATCACGCCGGACGACGGGGCAAAGGATGTCTTCGTCCATATTTCGGCCGTGCAGGCGTCGGGTCTTCCCGGTCTCGAGGATGGGCAGAAAGTGACATTCGACACCGAGCCGGACAAGCGCGGCAAGGGTCCGAAAGCCGTCAACCTGTCGATCGGCTGAACCACCCCCGGGCAGAATGGACGTGGGCCGGTCTGGCCTGCGGTATTTGCCGCACGCTTGAACCGCCCAGTTAGATGAACCGCCTGGCCAAATTTCGTTCAGCCCCCGTTCAGCCACGGTCGCATATTAATCTTCGTTAAAGCCGGACCGCATCCCCCGAAACGACCCGGGCCGGCACGAAGGAGACTGACATGAACCGAATTTTCAAGACTGCCATCCTGTCCGCCGCGGTCGTTGCGACCACGCTTGCGACCTTGCCCGCGGCCAATGCCGACGAATGGCGCCATCACCGCCGCCACCACGGCCACGGCGACGCCGTTGCGGCCGGCGTGCTCGGCCTTGCGGCCGGTGCCCTGATCGGCGGTGCGCTCGCCAGCCCGCAGCCCCGCTATTACGACCCGGCCTATGATGATGAATACTACAGGCCTGCCCCGGTGCGCCGTTATTACGTGCAGCCGCGAGTGGCCTATGCCGAAAGCTATGCGGAGCCGTGGACCCGCGGCTGGTACGAATACTGCTCGGACCGCTACCGGAGCTTCAACGCCCGTACCGGCACGTTCACCGGCTATGACGGCGAACAGCATTTCTGCACCGCCAATTAGCGGAGGCAGTTTCCCGTCGGAAAAAAGCGCGGTCGCACAGGCCGCGCTTTTTGTTTCCGGCAAGCGGTTTCAGACCAGAAAAGGATTGCTCCGCCGCTCCTCACCAAAACGGCCGCCGGGACCATGGCCGCAGATAAAGCCGATGTCGTCGCCCAACGGCAAAAGCTTCTCCTTGATCGAGGCGATCAGCGCGGCGTGGTTGCCGCCCGGCAGATCGGTGCGGCCGACCGAACCGCGGAACAGCACGTCGCCGACATGGGCGAACTTCGCAGCCCGGCTATAGTAGACGACGTGGCCGGGTGCATGGCCCGGACAATGGAGCACCTCGAACACGTGCGAGCCGAACGAAACGGTCTCGCCTTCGGCAAGGAACCGGTCGGGGACACAGTTGCGCACGGGATCGGTGATGCCGTAGCGCTTTGCCTGGTTCTCGAGATTGGCGAGCAGCGGCCGGTCGGCGGCATGCGGACCGATGATCTCGATACCGAGCGCCTCCTTCAACTCCATGGCCCCGCCGGCATGGTCGATATGGCCGTGCGTAATCCAGATCGCGCCGGCAGTGATCGCATTGTCCTCGAGCGCCGCCAGCACCTTGTCGATGTCGCCGCCCGGATCGACGACAACGCCTTGCCTGTCGTCCATGTCGAAGAGGATGGTGCAGTTCTGCTGGAACGGCGTGACCGGCACGATGCCGGCGTTGAGCTGACCCATATTCGTCCTTTCACGCTGTCGGAGCGCTGCGCGTCCCCTCGAACGCGTCAGGAGAGCTCCAACCTTGAACCAGGCCCTGATGTAGAGACACACGCGAACGGCGTCCACCGCTCCCACAAACGGCAAACGAAATGGGCGGCCGAAGCCGCCCATTTGAAAACCTGAAACGTCAAAGCTTATTTCTTCATCGCGTTCATGACCGCACCGATGATGCCGGTCAGGATGGCGCCGCCGCCGGCACCGCCAACGATATTTGAAATGTTCAACGCGCTGCCGGCCCCTGCCGCCGTGGCGGCGGCTGCCGGATCGACCGAGCCACCCAGCAGACTGTTGAGGATGGCCGCACCGCCGACGCCGCCGACAGCGCCGCCCAGGATTTTGGTAAGCTGCCCCATCGCCGCAGTCTTGATAGCCGCGCCAACCGCCTGACCACCGATGATACCCGTAATCACCTGAATAATGATCGGAAGAAGCGTGTTCATATCCATATTTCCAGTCCCTCCATAGCTGCCAGCCTCCCGGGCCGACCCCATCATGAGACGCCGAATTGTGTGAAAGTCAAATGCAGAAGCGCTTAAATAAAAGGGGCGGCCCGAAAACCGCCCTTACTAGTTAAAAAAGCTGTGACTTTCGTTATTCTGCAGCGATTGCGTGCTTGGGCTGAACGGCCGCAGAATAGTCATTCATCAGCGTCTTGGCGATTTCGCCGACCTCGAATCGGTATGGACCGATCTCCGAAACCGGCGTCACCTCGGCTGCCGTCCCGGTGAGGAAGCACTGCTGGAAGCCTTCAAGCTCATCCGGCATGATGGCGCGCTCGATCACCTCCAAACCGCGGTCCTTGGCAAGGCCGATAACCGTGCGGCGGGTGATGCCGTCGAGGAAGCAATCAGGCTTGGGCGTATGGATCTTGCCGTCCTTGACGAAGAAGATGTTGGCGCCTGTCGCTTCCGCCACCTGGCCACGCCAGTCGAGCATCATGGCGTCGGCATAGCCCTTTGCCTCGGCGGCATGCTTGGACATGGTGCAAATCATGTAGAGGCCGGCCGCCTTCGATTTCGACGGTGCGGTGCGCGGGTCGGGGCGGCGCCATTCGGCCATGTCGAGGCGGATCCCCTTGAGCTTCTGCGCCGGGTCGAAATAGCTTGGCCACTGCCAGATGGCGATGGCGCAGTTGATCCGACTGTTCTGTGCGGAAACGCCCATCTGTTCGCTGCCGCGCCACGCGATCGGCCGGACATAGGCGTCCTGGAAACCTTGCTTCTTCAACAGCGTGCGGCAGGCGTCGTCGATCTCGGCGACCGAGTAGGGTATCTTGAAGCCAAGCAGGCGCGCCGATTCATGCAGGCGTTCGGTGTGGTCGGTCAGCTTGAAAATTTCGCCCCCATAAGCGCGCTCGCCCTCGAATACCGCGCTGGCGTAGTGCAGCCCGTGGGTCAAGACGTGGATCTTGGCGTCGGCCCATTTGACGAATTCGCCGTTCATCCAGATAAAGCCGTCCAGTTGGTCGAAGGGAACGGATGCCATGGTAACCTCCCGCGGGCGGCAGCCCGCACATCATTGTGTCGTTGCGTGTTTCGCCTCGGCCGCTGCGGGCGGCCATTGTCTCAAAGCGTAGGCGGATATTTAAGGTCTGGCAAACTCAGGAAGTTCCGGAAAAAACGGCTTCGCTTGCCTTTTCGTTCGCAATCCGCCGAAAAGCTTGCCAAAAATTACCATCGCGCGGAAAATACGTCAATAGTGCTGACATAATTTCCTGCTTCACACGGAGAAAAGATGACGAGCCACGCAGCCGCAGAGCCGATCAGGACAGCGATCACCGACGAGGACGGCATCGATTTCGCCATCATCGAGTTGTTCTTCTTCGCCTATCGCGACTTTACCTCCGATCCGGACCAGATCCTGGCCGATTACGGTTTTGGCCGCGCCCATCATCGGGTGTTGCATTTTGTCAATCGCCGGCCCGGCCTGACGGTCGCCGAGCTCCTCGATGTGCTCAAGATCACCAAGCAGAGCCTGGCGCGCGTGCTCAAGCAACTGATCGACACCGACCATATCGTGCAATTGCAGGGCCCCCGCGACCGCCGCCAGCGCGAGCTTTATCCGACGGCCAAGGGCCGTGCTCTGGCGCTGGCACTGGCGCGGCCACAGTCGCGCCGCATCCATGCTGCATTGGAAGATTCCGGAGCCACCGAACGCGCCGTTATCGAACGGTTCCTTGAAGCGATGGTAAATCCGGAACTAAGGGCGCAGATCGACATTGTGCCCGCAAAGATGTCAGGGAAAAACCATGGAGACCATTGAGAGGGTTGATCTTCCGACAGCACCGGAAGACGACGCGCCGCATCTGCTGGTGGTCGACGACGACACCCGTATCCGCAATCTTCTGAAACAGTATCTGACCGAAAACGGTTTTCGCGTCACCGTCGCCGGAAATTCTGGCGAGGCGAGGCGCAAGCTCGCCGGCCTCGACTTCGATCTGATCGTGCTCGACGTCATGATGCCGGGTGAAAGCGGCGTCGATCTCACCAAGGCGCTGCGGGCCGAGAAAAACGTGCCGATCCTGATGCTCACCGCACTGTCCGAAACCGACAGCCGGATCACCGGGCTCGAGGCCGGTGCCGACGACTATCTGCCTAAACCGTTCGACCCGCGCGAGCTGATCCTGCGCATCAACAATATCCTGCGCCGCGGCGGCCCCGCGACGACGCCCAAGGTCGAACAGCTGGTCTTTGGCCCCTATACGTTCCAGATCGCCAGGCGTGAGCTGAAGCGCGGCGGCGAGGCGCTCAAGCTGACCGACCGCGAGCAGGAAATCCTGGCGATCTTCGCTGCGCGTGCCGGCGAAACGATACCGCGGCATGAGCTTGTCGGCGATGAATCCGAGGTCGGCGAGCGCACGATCGACGTCCAGATCAACCGGCTGCGCCGCAAGATCGAACGCGATCCGTCCAATCCGGTCTGGCTGCAGACCGTGCGCGGTATTGGGTATCGGCTCAGCGTGGAATAGAATGCCGCCGACAGCGGCCCTTTGCCGGGTCCCGGTGAGCGAAAGGACGAATGGCGACCACGCAACTCGAACGGCCGGGAGATGGCGGCTTCAGCGCCCGCGCGACGCGGGCGCTCAAGGCCGTGCCGCGCGCCTGGAACCGTTTCTGGCGCCTGGTGTCGCTTTACATGCCGAAGCGGCTCTATGCCCGCTCGCTGATCATCGTCATCGCGCCAATGATCATGCTGCAGTCGGTCGTCGCCTTTGTCTTCATGGAGCGCCACTGGCAGACCGTGACGCAACGCCTGTCGCAGGCCACGGTGCGCGACATCGCCGCCATCATCGACCTGATAGAGACCTATCCTCACGACGCCGACTACGCCAACGTCATCCGCATCGCCCAGGATCGCATGCAGCTGAAGGTCGACCTCCTACCGCCCGACCCGCTGCCGCCTCCCGGGCCAAAGCCGTTCTTCTCGATCCTCGACGAGATCCTCTCGTCCGAGATCACCCGCCAGATCAACCGTCCGTTCTGGATCGATACGGTCGGCAATTCCAATATCGTCGAGGTCCGTGTCCAGCTCGAGAACAAGGTGCTGCGCGTCTTCGTGCGCCGCAGCCAGGCCTATGCATCGAACACCCATATTTTCCTGATCTGGATGGTCGGCACCTCGCTGGTGCTGCTGATGATAGCCATTCCCTTCCTGCGCAACCAGATCCGGCCGATTCTGACGCTGGCCGAGGCGGCCGAGAGCTTCGGCAAGGGCCGGCCGATGCCGCGCGATTTTCGCCCGCGCGGCGCGGAGGAAGTCCGCCGCGCCGGCTTTGCCTTCATCCAGATGCGCGAACGCATCGAACGCCAGCTCGAGCAGCGCACCGCCATGCTGAGCGGCGTCAGCCACGATCTGAGGACCATCCTCACCCGCTTCAAACTGCAATTGGCGCTTGCCGGGACCAAGGCGGCCGATACCCAGGCACTCGACCAGGACATCGACGACATGCAGTCGATGCTGGAAGGCTACCTTGCCTTTGCACGCGGCGAAGCTTCGGAAGACGCCGGTCAGTTCGATCTCGAAGCCTTCTTCGACAAGCTTCGCGAGGAAGCCGCGCTGCGCAAGCGCAAGCTGTCGACCGTGCTTGTCGGCGATCCGCATGTGCACGTGCGCCCCAATGCCTTTGCCCGGCTGCTGTCCAATGTCGTCGGCAATGCATTCCGCTATGCCAAGACGGTGGAGATCAATGCCAATCATGGGCGCGGTTCGCTGCTCGTCACCATCGACGATGACGGCCCGGGAATTCCGCCCGAAAAGCGAGAGGATGTATTCAAGCCGTTCGTGCGGCTGGACGAGGCCCGCAACCTCGACGCCAGCGGCACCGGCCTTGGCCTCTCCATCGCACGAGACATTGCCCGCAGCCATGGCGGCGACATTGTCCTCGAACGCAGCCCGCTCGGCGGCCTTCGGGCGGTGATCAAGGTCCCCGCTTGACGGCAGCGACACCCGGCCTTCATCGGCCCGTCATGAAACCATGGTGAAGAGCGCCAATGAAGCGCGCGATCCTGATTGATTCGGCCCTGCGGCCTCATTTCGACCCCGCGCCTGCCCAGGTGCGCTGGTGCGACGCCCGAGCTGCGGCGTGGTCGCCGCTCAGGCGTCGCGGCGAGGCAATCAAGCTTGCCGCCAAGGGACCGCCATGCGCATCCTGATGGTCACCGACGCCTGGCGCCCGCAAGTCAACGGCGTCGTCCACACGCTAGAGCGTCTCTCGGAGACCCTGAAATCCTTCGATATCGAGACGGACTTCCTGACGCCGAATATCTTTCGCACCCTGCCTCTGCCGACCTATCCCGATATCAGGCTGGCGCTGACGACGCCGCACCGCGTGGCGCAGCTGATCGAGGCACGCAAGGTGGACCACATCCATATCGTCACCGAAGGACCGCTCGGCATTATGGCCCGGCGCTACTGCCGCAACGCCGGCCGCCCGTTCACGACCAGCTATCACACACGTTTTCCGGAATATCTGAGCGCGCGCCTGCCGGTGCCTGAAGCATGGGCCTATCGCTGGCTGCGTGATTTCCACAATTCAGGACAGGGCACGCTGGTTGCCACCCAGTCGCTTGCCGACGATCTTGCGGCCCGCGGCTTCACCAAGCTCCGGCCGTGGACGCGCGGCGTCGACACCGATCATTTTCGGCCGGACAAAAGAAAGGACCTGGGATTTCCCGGACCGATCTTCCTCTGCGTCGGCCGCGTCGCGATCGAAAAGAACCTGCCGGCCTTCCTAGACCTCGACCTGCCCGGCAGCAAGTTGGTCGTAGGCGAAGGGCCGGAATTGGCGAAGCTGAAGGCCAGATATCCCGATGCCCATTTCGTTGGCCATCGTCCGAACGACGAACTGGCCGAGATCTACGCCTCGGCCGATGCTTTCGTCTTCCCCAGCCGTACCGACACGTTCGGCAACGTCATCATCGAGGCGCTGGCCAGCGGCACGCCGGTCGCAGCCTATCCCGTCACCGGACCCATCGATATTGTGGGTGACGGCATCGGCGGCGCGGTGTCGGACGACCTGCGGCAAGCAGCGCTCGCCGCCCTTCACGTCGACCGCGCCGAGGCGCGGCAACGCGCAATGCGCTACAGCTGGAAGACCTGCGCGGAAATGTTCATGGAAACGGTCGAAGAAGCGCTGGGTACCAGGCGTAAACTGGCTGCGTGAACAACAGCGCAGCTAGAACAACCTGCCGCCGTCCGGCACTTTGCGTTCGATTGCCCCAAGCACCACCGCGCCCTCTTCATCGGGAAAGCCGAGCGTCAGCACTTCCGACATGAATGGCCCGATCTGACGCGGCGGGAAATTGATCACAGCGAACACCTGCCGGCCGATCAGGGCTTCGGGCGAATAGTATTTCGTGATCTGGGCCGAGGATTTCTTCACCCCGATCACGGGACCGAAATCGATTTTCAACTTGATCGCCGGCTTGCGCGCCTCGGGAAAAGGCTCTGCCTCGACGATCGTGCCGGCGCGGATGTCGACGCGGTCGAAATCGGCAAAGCTGATCTCGGGTTTTCGCGCGTTGCTCGAAACCATCGACGGTCAGGCGTTTCCGTAGGTTTCGAACAGCACGCCGGCCAACGCATCCTTGGCCGAAGTTCCCGACCAGACGACGAACTGGAACGCCTGGAAATAGCATTCGCAGGCCTCCAGCGCCGACGACAGCAGCACCTCGACCTGCTGGCTCGACGGCTCGACCCCACCGGCCAGCAGCAGCGACTGGCGGAACATGATGGCGCCTTCCTGCTCCCAGAGATCGAAATGGCCAAACAGCATCTGCTCGTTGATCAGCGAAAGCAGCCGCATCACCTCGAGCGCGCGCGCCTCCGGGACCTTGATGTCGAAGGCGCAGGCCAGGTGCAGCGCCTCGTAGTCCTCCATCCAGGAGAATGAAACGTGGTAGTCGGTCCAGCTTCCGGCAACCGAGATCGAGATCTCGTCGTCGCCGGCCCGCTCGAAGGACCAATCGTTGTTGTGCGCCACCTGCTCGATAACATCCACCGGATGGATTTCGCGGGAGAATTCGAGTTCGAGAAGTTCCATGAAATGCTTCCTGTCGTTCTGGGAGCGCCACCACACGCTCCGCGGGAGAGGCACACTCGAACAATTCTGCCTAGAACTCGGACGGCCAGGACTTCGTCAACGCAAAGACCCCGGACCGGACCCCACCGCCCGGCGCATGACCCTGCTCCGAATCATGCAACAAATTCAGTCTATTGATCGGGAGTCGCGTGACCAGCCAAATTTTTCGCACTGCGTCATTCGCATGTGGAAAGGCGCTGTCACAAAGATTCACGCAGTACCGGTAAGCGATTCACGACAAAGCGCTTTTTGCGATCCGGCTTTGTGGAAAAGTTTAACGATTTATTTCTTGTTATTTTTTTGCACGCGGCTTTGACGCAGCCGCAGGCGCTGGTTGACCGGTCAATTCGGCAAGCCTGGCCTCGAGCGCCTCGATGCGAGCGGCGAGGCGGGTGTTTTCTTCCCTGGCCTTCGCCGCCATGTCGCGAGCGGCCTCGAATTCCTCGCGCTGCACCACGTCCATGGAGTTGAGTATGCGCTCGGCCTGGCCCCTGAAGGCGGTCTCCACCTCGCGCCGCACGCCTTGCGCGGCACCGGCTGCGTCGGTCATCAGCTTGGCGAATTCATCGAGAATGCGGTTCGGTCCGGTCGCCATGGCAAATCCTCGCTTGGTCGAATTGACGTAGTGGCGCGCGATTCGGAATGCAAGCATATGCTTGCCTTGACCCCGCCAAAAGCCTGCCGCATGGTCCGCGCCCGAACCTGATTGGGAACCCGGAGACCCTGTTGAGCGAATATTTGCTGCCGCTGGCCGCCCTGCCCTTTCCCAACATCGACCCGGTCATCGTCCGGATCGGACCGCTGGCGGTGCATTGGTACGGCGTCGGCTACATCGTCGGCATTCTGTTCGCCTGGTGGTATGCCAAGCGCCTCGTCACCAACCCAAAACTGTGGCCCGACGGCACCCTGCCGATGAAGCCCGTCGACCTCGACGACTTCATCGTCTGGGCAGCCATCGGTGTGGTGCTCGGCGGACGCACCGGCTACGTGCTGTTCTACGACCTGCCGCGCTACATCGCCAATCCGCTCGATATCGTCGCCGTCTGGCAGGGCGGCATGTCGTTTCATGGCGGCCTGATCGGCGTCATTCTCGCAATGACGCTGTTTTCCCGGTCTCGCGGCATCCGCACATGGTCGCTGTTCGACGTGGTTGCCGCCGGCGTGCCGGTGGGGCTTGGCCTCGTTCGCCTGGCAAACTTCATCAATTCCGAACTATGGGGCCGGCCGACCGACGTTCCATGGGCATTCGAATTCCCCAATGGCGGTCCGTTTGCACGCCATCCGAGCCAGATCTACGAGGCGCTGCTCGAAGGGCTGGTGTTGTTCCTTATCCTGCGCTTCCTCACCCATTCGCGGCTCAAGCTGAAGACGCCGCGCTTCGTCGGCGGCGCCTTCATCGCCGGCTATGGCGCCTCGCGCATCTTCGTCGAATTCTTTCGCGAGCCCGACCAGCAGCTTGGCTACCTCCTTGGCACGAGCTGGCTGACCATGGGAATGGTGCTGTCACTGCCGATGGTGCTGGCCGGCATCTGGGCGATGGCTACAGCCAAGCCGGTGACAAAACCGCAGCCGGCATGACGCGGCTGGAGACCCGCATCGCCGAGCTGATCGGTGCGGTGGGACCGATCCCCATCAGCGAATACATGGCGCTCTGCCTGTTCGATCCGCAGGACGGCTATTACACGACACGCGAGCCGTTCGGCGCCGCCGGCGACTTCGTCACCGCGCCGGAGATCAGCCAGATGTTTGGCGAGCTGGTCGCCATCTGGCTCTACCAGGCGTGGCTGGCGATCGACCGGCCGACGCCGGTCGCCATCGCCGAAATAGGCCCCGGCCGCGGCACGCTGATGAGAGATATGCTGCGCACGCTTTCGCGGCTCGATCCGACGCTTACCGCCAGCGCATCGTTCGCCTTGATCGAGACCAGTCCGCGGTTGACCGAGGTCCAGAAACGAACGCTTGCCGGGACGTCGGCCACCGTCGCCTGGCATGAGGCCGTGGACACACTACCGCAGGCGCCGCTTCTGATTGTTGGTAATGAGCTGTTTGACGCGGTGCCCATCCGCCAGTTCGTCCGCGCCGGAGCCGGCTGGCGCGAGCGGATGATCGGTCTCGACGATGCGAACCGGCTGCGCTTTTTCGTCGGCGCCGGCTCGCTCGACCCGATGCTGCTGCCGGAGGGTGCCGAGAATGCGCCGGAAGGTGCGATCGTCGAGGTGGCGCCAGCCCGCGCCGCCCTGATGGCGGCCATCGCCGGGCGACTTGCCGGATTTGGCGGCGCCGGCCTGTTTCTCGACTACGGTCACCTCCAGCCCGGGATCGGCGACACCTTGCAGGCCTTGCGCAAGCACCGTCATGAGGACGTGCTGGCCAATCCGGGGCGGGCCGATCTCACAGCCCATGTCGATTTCGCTGCCCTCGCGGCAACCGTTCGGGCACACAGCCTCGATGCCCACCTCTCAACGCAAGGTGAATTCCTGCTCAAGATGGGGCTTCTCGAACGAGCTGGCCGGCTCGGCGCCAATGCCGATGAGGCAGCTCGCGAAAAGATCGCGGCCGACGTCGAGCGCCTCGCCGGCCCGCTGGCCATGGGCGAACTCTTCAAGGTGCTTGCCGTCCTCCCCGCCGGCATTGCCGTTCCGCCGTTTCCAAGCATGGATTGACTTTTCGCTGCCGCCTCTCCCACTCTCCCGTCTCCGACTAGCGGCCGACATCAACTGCGCCAGCCTTCAACTGACCAGCCTTCAACTGCGCCCCTTCAACTCGCTTGACGAAATCGCCTATACGGACAACAAAGCCGCCATGCTGAATCAGACCAAACCGGATCCCGTTCGGTCGCCCTTGCTGGAAACGGCGCAAGGCATCCGCCACGGCTACTTCACGCGCGTCGGCGGCATTTCCAGCGGCATCTACCGGGGCCTCAACATCGGCACCGGCTCGAACGACGACCAGACGCTGGTGCGCGAGAATCGCCGCCGGGTCGCCGAATGGATGGGCGTGCCTGCAAACCATCTGCTGACCGCTCACCAGGTTCATTCGCCGGACGTCGTCATTGCCAGGGAGCCTTTTGCCGGCGAGCGGCCCAAGGCCGACGCCATTGTCACCGACCGGCCGGGCATTGCCGTCGGTGCCTCGACCGCCGACTGCGGACCGGTCCTCTTCGCCGACGCCGAGGCGCGCATTATCGGCGCCGCCCATGCCGGCTGGAAAGGCGCTTTCACCGGAGTGCTGGAAAACACCATCGCGGCAATGGAAAGCCTCGGCGCCCGGCGCGACCGCATCGTCGCAGTGCTCGGTCCTTCGATCGGCCCACGGAATTACGAAGTCGGACCGGAATTTGTCACCCGTTTCGTCGACGCCGATGCCGGCAGTGCCCGCTATTTCGCGCCCTCCGCAAATGCCGGACACGCGATGTTCGATCTCAACCGCTACACGGTCGACCGGCTGACCAAGGCTGGCGTCAATGCCGAAGGACTTGGCCGCTGCACCTATGCCGAGGAAGAGCTTTTCTACTCCTATCGGCGCAGCACGCATCGCAACGAGCCCGACTACGGGCGGCAGGTTTCGGCAATCGTTTTGGAGGCTGACTGATGGCGCTGCATTTCGAACGCTCGGAATTCGACGCGCGGCGCGATCGACTGATGATCGAGATCGCCGAAAAGAAGCTCGACGCCGTCCTGCTGTTTGCCCAGGAAAGCATGTATTGGCTAACCGGCTACGACACCTTCGGCTTCTGCTTTTTCCAGTGCCTGGTGGTCAAGGCCGACGGCTCGATGGTGCTGCTGACGCGTTCGGCCGACTTGCGCCAGGCGCGCCACACCTCGATCATCGACAACATCGTTTTGTGGACGGACCGCAACGGCGCCAATCCGGCGGTAGATCTGCGCAATCTGCTCAACGAGCTTGACCTGCTCGGCGCCCGGATCGGCGTCGAATACGACACCCACGGCCTGACCGCCTATAATGGCCGGCGCCTCGACGAGCAGTTGCAGACCTTCGGGCAGATCGCGGATGCCTCCGGCATTGTCAGCCGGCTACGGCTATTCAAGAGCCCGGCAGAAATCGCCAAGGCGGAAAAAGCCGCAAATCTGGCCGACGACGCGCTGGACGCAGCACTGCCGCTGATCAAGCAGGGTGGCGATGAGGCGCTGATCCTCGCCGCCATGCAAGGTGCGATCTTTGCCGGCGGCGGCGATTATCCGGCCAACGAGTTCATCATCGGCTCCGGAGTCGACGCCCTGCTTTGCCGCTACAAGGCCGGTCGCCGCAAGCTCACCAAGAACGACCAGCTGACGCTCGAATGGGCCGGTGTCTTCCATCACTACCATGCGGCAATGATGCGCACGGTGTTGACCGGCAAGGTATCGAAACGCCACCAGGAATTGTTCGATGCCGCCCGCGCCGCGCTACTTGCAGTCGAGAAGGCGATGACGCCCGGTAATACGTTCGGCGACGTGTTCGACGCCCATGCCCGCACCCTCGAAGCCCACAACTTGACCAAGCACCGGCTCAATGCCTGCGGCTATTCGCTCGGCGCCCGCTTCACCCCGTCCTGGATGGATATGCCGATGTTCTATCAGGGTAATCCCGAACCGATTGCGCCGAACATGACGCTGTTCGCCCATATGATCATCATGGACTCCGAAACCGAAACCGCGATGACGCTTGGCCGCACCTATCTGACCACCGAATCCCAGCCGAAGCCGCTGTCCCGCCATGATCTCGACTTGATCGTGCAGTGAATCCATAATGGAGAGAGTGTGAGGGGCGTTCGTCGCCAAGGAGTTTTCAGGCTAATGAGACGATCGCATGTGACGACCGTGTCATTGCTCGTGGCGCTGGCACTGGCGGCCTGCACCAATGCGAAGGACGTTCTCGAACCCTCGGCCATTGCCCCGCAATCGACGCAATCCCTCTCCGGAGCCGGAGGTGCCGCGACGCCCCCCGCAACTCCGGCTCAGCCTGCCGGCACCGCGCAAACTGCAGATACGGCGCAGCCTTCCGCTGCAGCAGCCGTGCCGCGCGCCAAAAGCGCGGCTGCCATTGCGCGGACCCGGCTGCAGGTGGCGCCGATCGTCGGCGCCTCGGTAGAAGCCGCGACACCGCTGACCGCCGAGCTTCAGACACGCGCCAGGCAGCGCGGCATCACCTTGGCCGGCAGCACCGACCAGACCCCAACACATGTGCTCAAGGGCTATTTCTCGACCATGACGGAAGGCAAGGACACTACCGTCATCTATGTCTGGGACATCTATGACCCGGCCGGCAACCGGCTGCATCGCATCAACGGCCAGCAGAAGGCGCCCTCTGTTGGCGGCGGCGAAGGCTGGACGGCGGTCGCCCCGGCGACCATGCAGGCAATTGCCGACCAGACAATCGACCAGTTCGCCACCTGGCTTGGCGGCGGCGCCGGCTGACCTGGAGTATGATTTCCGAAAAGTGAATCCGGTTTTCGGAAAAGACCATCCTCAGACTGAAAGATAGAGCTATCCCCGATTCCGTCGGCATCGAAGTGGACCTATCGCGGCATCGTCAAGCCGTAAGCGTTTATTGAGATTAGCCGGCGGATTCCCATTCACGACGCTTGCAATACCGGCGCGGGCCGCTAAAAGCCCGACTAAGAGGCTGGAGTGCTATCGGAGTCTCTCAATCCTTCGCCAGGAACGGTGCATGAAGCTCTTCGCGGGCAATTCCAACAGGGTGCTGGCCGAATCAGTCGCCCGCTACCTCAACATTCCGCTGGGCAAGGCCAGCGTCAGGCGCTTCGCCGACCAGGAAATCTTCGTCGAGATCCAGGAGAATGTGCGCGGCGAGGACGTCTTCATCCTGCAGTCCACCTCGTTCCCGACCAACGATCATCTGATGGAACTGCTCATCATGATCGACGCCTTCATGCGCTCTTCGGCCAAGCGCATCACTGCGGTTATTCCTTATTTCGGCTATGCCAGGCAGGATCGCCGTGCCTCGGGCCGCACACCGATCTCGGCCAAACTGGTCGCCAACATGATCACGAGGGCGGGCGTCGACCGGGTGCTGACCCTGGATCTCCATGCCGGCCAGATTCAAGGCTTCTTCGACATCCCGACCGACAATCTGTTTTCCGTGCCGGTCATGGCCCGCGACGTAAAGGCGAAATACAAGCAGCTTGCCAATGTCATGGTGGTGTCGCCGGATGTCGGCGGCGTGGTCCGCGCCCGCGCGCTCGCCAAGCGCATCGACGCCCAGCTTGCCATCGTCGACAAGCGCCGCGAGCGCCCCGGCGAATCGGAAGTCATGAACGTCATCGGTGACGTGCGCGGCAAGGATTGCCTGTTGATCGACGACATCATCGATTCGGGCGGCACGCTGTGCAATGCGGCCGATGCGCTGCTTGCCGATGGCGCCACCAGTGTGACCGCCTATACTACCCATGGCGTTTTGTCCGGCGGCGCCATCGCCCGCATCGGCGCCTCGAAACTGCAGGAACTGGTCATCACCGATTCCATCCAGCCGACCCAGGCAGTGCTGGACGCCGCCAATATCCGCGTCATCTCCATCGCCGAACTGATGGGCGAGGCGATCTCGCGCACGGCGACCGAGGAATCGGTGTCGAGCCTGTTCGATTAATGCGTGTCGCGCAAAACTGTGCAGCGGTTTTGCGATAACGACATGCATACAACAAGAACCCAAAGCGCGTCGCATGAGGCCGGTCGAACGCGACGCCCTTCAGGGCTGCGCCTCAGGCCGAGCCGGACCACTTGTTCGTCGCACACCTTCGCCAGCATCACGGGCGCCCCGCATGTAACCGCGTGGCGAGGCTCCCAGCATGCGCTTGAACATGGTGATGAACGCCGGCACGCTGTCATAGCCGAGATCGAGCGCCACCCTCGTGATCGGCTCGCCGTCGGCCAGCCGTGGCAGCGCCGCGAACAGACAGGCCTGCTGACGCCAGGTCGACAGCGACAATCCGGTCTGGCGGTGGAACGCGCGGGTGAAAGAGCGGCGGCTCATGCCGACGATAGCGGCCCACTCGTCGATCGTCGCATGCGGTGACGGTGCCGAGACGAAGCGCCGGCACAGCGTCGCCAACCTTGCATCGGACGGGAACGGAAGGCCGAGCGGCCGTTCCGGCAGGTTCGGGATTTCGTGCAGCAGGAGCTTCATGATCAGTCCGCCCCGCCCCTTCAGCTCGGCGCCTTGCGGCAGCTTTTCCGATTCCACGATCAGGCTGTGCATCAGGTCGGTGATGCCGACGACACGCAACCCGTCCGGCAGGCCGGGAATGGCCTCCGGCATCACATAGACGGACCGCATGCTGACGTCGCCCAGCATCTCGACGGAATGTTCGGTGCCGGCGGGGATCCACATCGCGTGGTCCGGAGGCACCATCCAGCGCCCATGCCGCGTCGTCACCAGCACGACACCGACCAGCGCGTGCAGCAACTGGCTGCGGCTATGATGGTGCCGTGGCACATGGTAGCCGTCCGGATATTCGGTCGGCAGCGCCACTGCCGGCCCGACGGCCTCTTCCAGCCATTGCCAGCGACGCTCATGCAACAGCCCGAGATCGGTGTCGCCCGCTCTGAACATTTCCCTGCCATGCGGCATCAGCTATGGCCCACTTGCGAAACTATTGGACCAAACCACGAAAGAAGTCGCGTGACAAGCAACGTATAAGGCTGCGCCCTATAAGACCGCCTGCGGGAGCGCCCGCCAAAAAGACCACGGAGCCTGCCTTGACCGATACCACAGCAACCGCCGACGCCAAGCCGGCAGCGGCCAGCCACATTTCAGCTCAGGCGACGGCCTTCACCGTCATCCTGGCGGTGAGCTTCTGCCATTGCATCAACGATATCATGCAGTCGCTGCTGTCGGCGATCTATCCGCTGCTGAAGGACAATTACGGTCTCGATTTCTGGCAGATCGGCCTTTTGACTTTTACCTTCCAGGTGACGGCATCCTTGCTGCAGCCGGTGATCGGCATGATTACCGACAAGCGGCCGATGCCTTATTCGCTGCCCTACGGCATGGCTTCTTCGCTGATCGGGCTGGTCGTGCTGGCCTATGCCGGACATTACTCGCTGCTCCTCATCGGCGCCTCGCTGATCGGCATCGGCTCGGCGATCTTCCACCCGGAATCCTCGCGCATCGCCCGCTTCGCCTCCGGTGGCCGGTTCGGTCTTGCGCAGTCGCTGTTCCAGGTCGGCGGCAATTTCGGCCAGGCGATGGGGCCGCTGCTGGCAGCCTTCATCGTCGTGCCCTTCGGCCAGACCAGCATCGCCTGGTTTGCCGGCGGCTCGCTGATCGGCATCATCGTGCTGTGGCAGGTTGGCGGCTGGTACAGCCGCCTGCGCGCCGCACAGGGCACCCGCAAAGCGGCAGGCTTCGTTTCGCCTTTCCCGCGCCGCAAGGTCCTGGGCGCGCTGGCGGTGCTGACCTTGCTGGTATTGACCAAGAACGCCTACATCGCCAGCCTGTCCAGCTACTACACCTTCTATGCCATCCATAAATTCGGCGTTTCGGTGCAGATGTCGCAGGTCATGCTGTTCCTGTTCCTCGGCGCCTCGGCCCTGGGCATCCTGCTCGGCGGCCCGTTCGGCGACCGCTACGGACAGAAGGCGATGATCTGGTTCTCGATCGTCGGCGTGCTGCCCTTCACCCTGGCCCTGCCCTACGCCAATTTCGAGTGGACAATGGTTCTCACCGTGCTGATCGGCCTGATCCTGTCCTCGGCCTTCTCGAACATCGTCGTATTCGCGCAGGAACTGGTGCCCGGCCGGGTCGGCATGATCGCCGGCATCTTTTTCGGCTTCGCCTTCGGCATGGGCGGCATCGCGGCCGCCGTGCTTGGCGTCGTCGCCGACATGAAGGGCATCGATTTCGTCTTCCAGGTCTGCTCGTATTTGCCGCTGCTCGGGCTGCTGACGGTTTTTCTTCCCAACATGAAGGAGGCGAGGAAGCTCAAGGCGGGGACCACGATCGGGTGAAGTTTGGGTTGGACTTCGGCTTCCCCGCCCACCGGGCAGCGCGAAATTCGGTTCTCGACATAGACTTCGAGCCGGTCAGGGCCGCCGCTTAGCGACATCGCGGCCATTGGCTGACACGCTCCGTCATCTGAAACACGCTCCGTCATCTGAGCTTGAAAGCACGCGTCGCCCGCATCAGCCGGAATGCCTGCTCGGCAGCGTTCGCCAGCAGCGTGTCGGCGTCACGGATCGCGTCTTCGAGGGAACACGGTCGGCACAGAATGCTGAAGAAGGCATCGATGCCGATGTCGTGGGTCGCCTCTGCACCTGCTCCGATCGTTCCGGCCAAGGCGATGACGGGCAGATTGTGACGTTTCGCGCGCCGGGCAATCTCGGCTGGTATCTTTCCAAAGCTCGTCTGACCATCCAGGCCACCCTCGGCTGTCATGACGATGTCGGCGTTTGACAGCCGATGATCGAGATCCATATACCGCAGGATCAGGTCGAAGCGCGGATGCAGCCGGGCTCCAGCAAAGGCGTGAAGTCCGGCGCCGAGTCCCCCGGAAGCTCCTCCGCCGACAAGCGGCGTCACGTCGACGCCGAGGTCGCGGCGAACGACGTGAGCGACATTTTCCATGCCCTGCTCGAGCAAAACCACCTGATCAGGTGTTGCACCCTTTTGCGGGCCGAACACCCGAGCGACGCCTCTCTCGCCGAGCAGCATGTTGTAGGGATTTACCGCGACGTCGACACGAACATTCGAAAGGCGATGATCACGACTGGAAAGATCGACACGAGCTAGCGATGAGAGGGCCGAGCCGCTCCCCGAAATGGGACGGCCGCCGCCATCGAGCAGACGCACGCCTAATGCTTGGGCCATGCCGGTTCCTGCATCGTTGACACCCGAGTCACCGCAGCCGATCAGAATTCTTTCCGCGCCAAGATCGAGCGCAAAACGAATCAACTCACCAACCCCATAACTTGTAGTGCGGGTCGGGTCACGCATGTCAGTGGGGACGAGCCGGAGCCCGGCAGCCGCCGCGATTTCCAGAACTGCAGTCCGTTTCTTTCTTCGCCCGAGAAAACCGACATTGGCCGCCACGGGTTGTCCCACCGGTCCCGTCACTGTGACGGAATGCAGCTCGCCATCAGACAATTCAACAAGGGTCCGCGTAAAATCCTCGCCGCCATCCACCATTGGAAGGCCCAGGATCTTTGCTGTCGGAACGGCATTGCGAACGCCGCGCGCCAATGCAGCGATGACATCACGAACGCCGAGGCTCTCCTTAAAGCCGGAGGGTGCGACCAATACTCGAAGCCGTCTTCGTTTCGTCAATCCTTTCTTTTTCGACATTCTACGGCTCTCCAACAAGTTGCAGATGGAGCGTGTTGAGCAGGGCTCCGGTGGCTGGCCACACGGTGACCGCGAACACGACGATGAGGATGAACTGCATCGGCAGCAGGATTGAGCTGAGCAAGGCGAGGTCTTTCGGGCCGTAGCCTTCCTCGTCGACCCCCGCGAAAAGCGCCACCGGTTTCGCGCAGATCGCGAGGGTTTGGCAAAAGCCGGTCGCCGAGACGAGGACAAACATTGCCAGGAGAGGGTCGAGCCGCGCTGTCGATGCGAGCATCAGCGCCGGGGGCAGCAGCACCGAGACACGCGCCGTGCGACTGTGGATCACGAGATGACTGAAAAGCCCAAGCAAGGCTAATAAGGAGATAAGCGCCAACGGACCCAAGCCGGTGCCGCGCAGCGGATCGACAGTCGTCTCGATCAACCACCGATTGAGGCCTGATGCCGTCAGGCCGTCTGCCAAGCAGATCGTCGCCGCCAGAAACAAGAGCAGCTTCCACTCCGCACTCTTGATTGCATCGCCAAACGCCACGGAGCCTACTCTAGGAAGTGTGGCCAAGAGAGCGCCGCCAAGAGCGACAACGGTGGCATCAAGTCCGTGGACAGGTTCGGTCAGCCACGCGGTGACAACCCCGCCGGCGATCCAGAGTATCGGCTGCCGTGCCAATCCGGCACCGCCACTAGTCACCGTCGTTGGCTGCAAAAGGGTCATCCGCCGTTCGACCGGCGACAGGAAAAGCCGGAGCAGGCATTCGACCGAAAGGAAGGTGCTTACGGCCGCAAACGGCAGGCCGAAAGCGATCCATTCCAGATAGCTTACTTTCACACCCGAGAGGCGGCCGACCATTTCGATCGCCAGCAGATGGGCACCGGCGCCGACGGGCGATGCAATGGCCGAGAGCAGGATAACAGTGGGGAACAGCAGCGCGAAGGCCCTTCGCAACCGGGCGCTTCCACAGCGTCCCGCGATCGCCTGAAAGGCGGGGATCATCAAAGCTGCGCGACCTGAGGTCGACGGAATGACGAAGGCTGTGGCGATCATGACGGCCGTCAAGGAATAGGCGATTGCGCGAACCGATCGCATGCGCCCCGTCACGAGGCCGAGAACGCGATCTGCGACCCCACTCGCCTTGAAGGTGGCCGCCAACATGAAGGAGGCAAGCAATAGCCAGATCAACTCATCGCCGAGCGCATGAAACAGCGCGCCTGGATCACGGTTGACCAGCAGCGCCATTGCCAGCCCGGCGGCGATCGCAACGAAGGTGTCGTCGAACGGCGTCAGGGTCCACCCGATGATCGCGACAAGCAGGATCTCGAGCGCTCGCCGGGCGTCGGACGGGAGCGCGGAGAGGCCGAATTCAATGATGGCCACACACAGGGATACACAGGTTCCGATCAGTGCGGCTCGCCATATCGGCCAGAGCACCGGCGGTGTCCTTTCCCGAAGGGTGGCGTCACTGTCGGTCCGAAAATCTACTTGTGCCAACCGAAACCTCGTCTAGTTCGCCGCCAACGTGGCGATGAGGGCGTCGCACACCCTCCGCTCGAACTTAGGAGGTTCCGATTAGACGCTTGCGAGGGCTCCGGTTAGAATTTGGTGAGAGGCATTATCCGATCGCCGGCAGGATTACCGCATGACCGTTCGAGGCCGCATCTTCCTATTTCAAATCGTCATTCTCGCCCTTGTCGGACTGATTTCAGGACTGGCATTCGCAACACTCCAGCTGACAGAGGAATTCGTCCGCCGAATCGACAGCGTCCACGGGCGGTTCGAGGCGCTCGCCGAACTCAATGGGCAAGCCAACAATTACACCGAGCAACTCTCTGAAGTCTTGCTGCTTGGGCCCGAGCAAATGCCGGATTTCGAAGCGGCACGAGAAGCAGTGAAATCCGGATTCTACAAGCTGGAGGGCGCCACTCGCGAGGAACTCGGTGCTCTCGGATATTGGAGCGATAGACGCCAGGAGGAGGCCGAACTCAGATTCGTCGGTCGCGTCAAGGCGCTGTTTGAGGCGATCGATCGGGCCGCCCAGCGACTGTTCAGCCAGCGAACAAAGGGGGATCCAAAGGGCATCGTAGACGCCTTCCGCAACGATGTGGAGCACCGATTAGAGAACGATCTTGAAGAAATGATTGAAGCCGCTTTGCACGATGAGCGCAGGGAGGTTGGAGAGGAACTCGCCGGCGTCCGTGGCGCACAATGGCGGCTGCTGCTGCTGACCGGCGGCTTCGCTGCGTTGCTCATGCTGGGCAGTCTGGGGTTCGGCCTGGTCCTGCGACGATCAATCGCCACACCTGTGCGTGAACTGAACGAAAGCGCCAAAGCCATCGCTGCAGGCAAGCTCGACCATCGCGTTTCCGCGACCGGACGCGACGAGTTCGCTTCCCTCTCGCGAAGTTTCAACAGCATGGCCGAGGCTCTCGAGATCGAACGTGCTGCTCTGATTTCGGTACAGGACCGCTTGGAGGCGGAGGTTCAGTTGCGCACCCGTGAACTGCGGAAAGCCAATGAGCAACTGAGAGCGATCGATAGCCGACGCACACAATTTTTTGCGGAGGCAAGCCACGAACTCCGCACGCCGTTGACGATTCTCCGCGGAGAGGCCGACGTTGCCCTCCGCGGCCAACCGCGTGTTCGATCTTACCGCGAAGCTCTGAGCCGAATCCGCAATTGCGCTGAAGATATGGCTCGCAACCTGGGGGACCTTCTGGCATTCGCCCGCTCCGAAGCTGAAAATTTCAGGTTCTCCTTGCGCAACATCGATACCGGTGAGGTTGTGAAGGCGGCCGTTCAGGAGGCTTCCGTACTCGCAGGTCCCAAGCAGATATCCGTTGACCTGTCGCTCAACCCAGACCATTGCCTCATTCGGGGTGACGCCCAGCGCCTAAAGCAAGCGCTGCTGATCGGCTTCGACAACGCCATAAAGTACTCAAAGCCGTATCAGACAATAGCAGTCGAGATGGCTGAGCGTCATGGAATGCTTGAGATCGCCATCCGCGACAACGGTTCAGGGATCGATGCCAACGATCTCCCGTTCGTGTTTGACCGATATTATCGCGGGCGTGTCGGCGGGAGGTCCGCAGCCGACGGCCTTGGTGTTGGCCTCGCGATCGCCAAGGAGATTATAGACGGGCACAATGGCACAATCGGCCTTGAAGGAATTGAGCCTTCGGGAACCCTCCTCAGAATCAGACTGCCGCTGGTACATCGCACCCATGATTCGAATCCTGATCGTTGAAGACGACCGGCGTGTCTCCGACTTTCTCCGCCGGGGGTTGGAGGCCGAAGGCTTCCACGTGAGTGTCGCGGAGGACGGTCGCGAGGGACTAGCCATTATTCGTACGGATCCATTCGATCTCGTGATCCTGGACCGTCTGCTTCCCTACCTGGACGGCCTTGAGCTGTGCCGGATCGTGCGATTGGAGCAGTGGCCGGTTCTCATCCTGATGCTGACCGCGAAGGAGACAATTCAGGATCGCGTAGATGGGCTCAAGGGCGGTGCCGACGATTACCTGACGAAACCGTTTGCGTTTGATGAACTGGTGGCCAGGATTGACGCGCTGCGCCGACGCCGTCAGGGTGCAGTGGATCGACAATTGCTTCGAGTGAGCCGCCTCAATCTCGACACGAGCGCTCGTCGTTTTGCGGACGGCGACCGGGAAATCAGCCTTACCCGACGTGAATTCGACCTTCTGCATTTTCTCATGCTCAACGCGGGGAAAGTGGTTAGCCGCGAGCGCATCCTCAACAATGTCTGGTCATACAGCTTCGAACCCGGGACGAAGATCGTGGAGGTATACATTCGCTATCTGCGTGCGAAGCTCGGGCCGGATGCATCGGCCAGCATTCAGACAGTTCGTGGGATCGGCTACATGCTGGTCGAGCGGAAGCCATAGAAGGTAGAGCGAAACTCTTTATCGCACCGTTCTCGCCACTCGCTGGAAACCTCCTCTTTCCGCAACGCCGCTTCCACCGCTTGTTTCCGAATAGGTGTTCATCGGCTCCCTTCCATGCTGCCGGCGCGCGCCGTCCACCCGCCGTGGGCATTGCCCCGCCGCGGTTCCCCTTTCCACCCGCCGCGGTTCCCCTTTCCATTTGTGTTCGGGCTTGGGCGGCGACACCGATTTTGGCGGCCGTTAACCGCTTTCGTAATTCACGGCCTCTACCCCCAGGCCTGCAGCCACCCAGTCGGGGAAGCCGCCTTCGAACCGGCGCGGGGCCCAGCCTCGTGCCCTGAGGATTGCCAAGGCGTCGGGCGAAAGAACGCACTGGACTCCACGACAATAGGCGACACGGGTGAAACAAGAGATGCCAAAATGTTGGAGTTCGTTGTTCGTGCGGCCGTCGTTGGAATCGGCGCGACAGCCCTGATGGACCTCTGCGGATGGTTTCTGAAGCGAATGTTCGCGATTCCACCGCTTGATTACGCCTGGGTCGGCCGCTGGATCGGGCACTTTCCACATGGACGTTTTGCACATGCGAATATCGCACAAGCTGCCCGCGTTCGCGGCGAAACCGCCATTGGATACCGCCATTGGATGGAGTGCGCATTACGCGACCGGCATCGTATTTGCCGCAGCGCTGATTGGAGTGTGGGGCCTCGACTGGGCACGGCACCCGACAGTGCTTCCGGCCCTGTTGGTCGGCGTCTGCACCATCGTCGCCCGTTCTTCGTGATGCAACCGGCTTTTGGGATCGGCATCGCGGCTTCGAAAGTTCCCAACCCGCGCACTGCGCGCCTGCGCAGCCTTATGGCCCATCTGTCTTTCGGGGTTGGGCTGTACGTTGCAGCATCGCTTTCGGCATTGCTACTTCCGGCCTGATGGGCCGCCCGCTTGCACCTCGCGCCGCCTTCCGCTATAGAGCCGCCACCCGCGTAGACACCCTTGGAGGCAACGCGGCGGAAGGCCGCCTTCCCGCATGATCCCGAAAAGTGGATTCCGGTTTTCGGACCAGGTCATGCGTTAGCTATGTCGGCTTTCGACGTTTACGGCCCCGGCACGTTGCCGGCCGCGAACGCTCCAGAACAACGCGAAAGGAAATGCCATGAGCCACGATACTTACGAGCTCAAGGCCGAAGCGCGCGAACAGGTCGGTAAGGGGTCCGCCCGTGCAGTTCGCCGCAACGGTAAAGTGCCTGCAGTGATTTACGGCGACAAGCAGCCTCCCCTGGCGATTGCGCTGACCTACAAGGACATCTACTACAAGATCCATGGCGGCGGGTTTCTGACCACGGTCGCCACGATCGATGTCGACGGCAACAAGATCCAGGTTCTGCCCAAGGATTTTCAGCTCGACCCGGTCAAGGATTTCCCTGTCCATGTCGATTTCCTGCGCATCGGCAAGGATACCGAAGTCAACGTCGATGTGCCCGTGCACTTCATCAATGAAGACAAGTCGCCCGGCATCAAACGCGGCGGCGTGCTCAACATCGTGCGCCACGAGGTCGAGTTCCACTGCCCGGCCAATGCGATCCCGGATTTCATCACCGTCGATCTCACCGGTACCGATATCGGCGATTCGATCCACATTTCGGCCGTCACCTTGCCGGCCGGCGTCAAGCCGGTGATCTCCGACCGCGACTTCACCATCGCGACCATTGCCGGCTCCTCGGCGATGAAGCCGGAGGCTGCGGAAGAGACGACTGAAGCGGCTGCGCCCGAAGCGGCTCCTGCCGCCGAAGAGAAGTAACCCCTTCCCGCCCGGAGGCGACGATGCTTGTCTTTGCAGGCCTCGGCAATCCGGGCGCGAAATACGCCAACAACCGGCACAATGTCGGCTTCATGGCGGCGGACGCGATCGCCCGCCGCCATTCCTTTTCGCCTTGGTCGAAGAAATTCCAGAGTCTGATTGCCGAAGGCACGCTTGCCGGCGAAAAGGTGATCCTGATCAAGCCGCAGACCTTCATGAACCTGTCCGGCCAGGCGGTCCGCGAAGCCTTGCGCTTCTACAAGCTCGGCCCTTCGGCGCTAACTGTCTTTTATGACGAGATCGACCTTGCCGCCGGCAAGGTGCGGGTCAAGGTCGGTGGCGGTTCCGGCGGCCACAACGGCATCCGCTCCCTCGACCAGCACGTCGGCAAGGATTTTCGCCGTGTGCGCATCGGCGTCGGCCATCCCGGCGTCAAGGAAATGGTGCACGGCCATGTGCTTGGCGATTTCGCCAAGGGCGACCGCGAATGGCTGGACGTGCTGCTCGACGCAATCGCCGATGGTGCCGGATTGCTTGCCAAGGGCGACGACAATTCGTTCATGAACCGCGTGACGCTGGCGCTGCGCGACAAGCTCACGCCGACGGACGACGACGATCGCCCGCCGCCCAAGGCGCCAAAGGCGCAAAGCCACGTCCGCCAGGCGCGGCCGCAGCAGCCGGCGGCCAAGCTGCCCGAAACCGGCCCGATGGCGGCCATGCTGAAGAAGCTTTTTGGCGGCAAGGACTGAGCCATGGATCTGGATGACATTCAGGAATTGGTCCGTCTCATCAGACAGAAGTATGTTGATTATTTCGTCACCGCTGCCGGCGAACTTGCTCGCAACAGCCAAGGATCGCATGCGACCGAAATCAAGTTTTCGAACGTCGATTCCTTCTATCGAAATTTCATCGCGGTTGATTTCGTCAGTAATGACGGACAGCCAAATCCGCAATTCATCAACAGCGATTCCTATGTGAAATTCTCTCCGGATATTCACGCCGGGATGGGTGGAATGGATGTCCTCATCTCACCTTTCAGGTGGGATGAGGTTCATTTTAAATTCCCTATAAATGAGCTCGACGGCGATCTCTTCGACGAATGGTTTCGCGGCTGGTTCGATATCGATAGCGAGCGTGAAACATCGGAGACCGTCGGAAACGTCATTCACAGTGCGCAATTGCTCGAGGGGCAACTGACCATCGATTTCGGAACCGCTGAGGTCGACGCGTTCTGGCATCTTCTGCAAATACTGAGCAGGTCCGGCGTTCGTTCGTTGGCGATAGGCACCGATGACATCGCGCAGCGTCTGAATTGAATTGCGCCTTGACGATCATCGGGGCTTTCGCCCATAGCCCTGATTAAATTTCGATTTCCCGATAGGACCAGACAAAAATGGGTTTCAAATGCGGCATCGTTGGCTTGCCCAATGTCGGCAAGTCGACGCTCTTCAATGCGTTGACCAGGACGGCGGCGGCGCAGGCCGCCAATTATCCGTTCTGCACCATCGAACCGAATACCGGCGAGGTGGCGGTGCCCGATCCGCGCCTGCAGAAGATCGCCGCGATCGGCAAGTCGAAGGAGATCATCCCGACCCGCATCTCGTTCGTCGACATTGCCGGCCTGGTGCGTGGCGCCTCCAAAGGCGAAGGGCTTGGCAACCAATTCCTCGCCAACATCCGTGAGGTCGACGCCATCGTCCATGTGCTGCGCTGCTTCGAGGATGACGACGTCACCCATGTCGAGGGCCGCATCGATCCTGTCGCTGATGCCGAGACCGTCGAAACCGAATTGATGCTTGCCGACCTCGACAGCCTTGAGCGCCGCATCGTGCAGATCCGCAAGCGTGCCGCCGGCAAGGACAAGGAAGCAGCGACCGCACTTCCGATGATGGAAGCGGCGCTTGAACTGCTGCAGGCGGGCAAGCCCGCCCGCATCCTGCTCAACGGCATCTCGGCTGAGGATCTACGCATCCTGCAGGGGCTGAATCTCTTGACCTCACACCCGGTGCTTTACGTCTGCAACGTCGCGGAAGCCGATGCCGCCACCGGCAACGCGCATACCAGGGCGGTCGAGAAGATGGCCGCCGCGCAAGGTGCCCGCACCGTTGTGATTTCCGCGGCGATCGAGGCCGAGGTCGCCCAGCTCTCGGACGAAGAGGAAATGGAATTCCTGGCAACGCTCGGTCTGGACGAACCCGGCCTGAACAAGGTCATCCGCGCCGGCTACGAGCTGCTCCAGCTCATCACCTACTTTACCGTTGGCCCCAAGGAGACACGCGCCTGGACCGTGCACAAGGGCGCCAAGGCGCCGCAGGCGGCAGGCGTCATCCACACCGATTTCGAGCGCGGCTTCATCCGCGCCCAGACCATCGCCTATGAGGACTTCGTCAGGCTAGGCGGCGAAGTCGCGGCCAAGGAGGCCGGCAAGGCGCGCGACGAAGGCAAGGAGTATGTCGTCCAGGACGGCGACATCATGCTGTTCAAGTTCAACACCTGAACCGGCGAGGGAGCCCAATGGTCACCATTGCCGTCGCTCGATGACAAACTTCAAAGCAGGGTGTCGCAGTGCCTCTTGCGCTGCTTGACGGGCCATCGTGCGGGGTCTAAGGGGCCTCTGCACCGGCCTCGCGCCTCGCCTGCCCGTGTCCGTGCGATGTGACTGACGCGCCCCCTCCAAACGAACGCTCTTTGGCAACAGCAAGGGAGACCCGGCGATGATCAAGGCCTTCGTCGTCGACAATGATCGCCTGCGCCTGGTCGACGATCTCGTGCAAAACAGCGACACTGTCGTCTGGGTCGACCTCTTCAACCCGACAAAGGAAGAAGAGACGACAATCGAGACCTGGCTCGGCATCGCCGTTCCGACCCGCGAAGAGATGGAAGAGATCGAGATCTCGAGCCGTCTCTACGTCGAGGACGGCGCCTACTTCATGACCGCCATTCTGCCTGCGCAGACCGAGGTGAACGATCCCTTGATGTCGCCGGTCACCTTCGTGCTCGCCGGAAGCAGGCTGATCACCGTGCGTTACCACGAGCCGAAGGCGTTCAAGACCTTTCCGCTGCGCGCCGAGAAGGTGGCGACCGGCTGCACCAGCGGCGACACCATCCTGATCGGACTGCTGGAGGCGATCGTCGACCGCCTCGCCGACATTCTGGAGCGCGCCGGCCGCGACGTCGAGGCGATCTCGCGCGACATCTTCGAGGCACGCTCGACCAAGGTTTCCAAGCGCAACCGCGACTTCCAGGAGCTGTTGAAAGGCATTGGCCGCAAGGAGGACCTCGCCTCCTCGATCCGCGACAGCCTAATCTCGCTGCAGCGCCTTGCCGGCTTTCTCGCCCATGCCTCCACGCAAAGCAGGATGAGCAAGGATACCCGCGCTCGCATCAAGACCTTGTCGCGCGACGTGCTGTCGCTCGCCGACCACGCCACGTTCCTGTCGCAGAAGATCAGCTTCCTGCTCGACGCGACGCTCGGCATGATCTCGATCGAGCAGAACGCCATCATCAAGATCTTCTCCGTCGCCGCTGTCATCTTCCTGCCGCCGACGCTTGTCGCTTCGTCTACGGCATGAATTTCGACATCATCCCTGAGCTCAAATGGCACTTTGGCTATCCCTTCGCCATCGGCATGATGGTGCTTTCGGCAATCCTGCCCTTCTGGTATTTCCGCCGCCGCGGCTGGCTATAGGGTCGTCAATACCGCGCTGCGGCTTGGCGCAGCGGGCTGGCGCAATAGAAATTGCTTGACCAAATGCCGCCCTGCCTGCATCCGGGACCCGGACCCGTAGCGATCGTACAATCCTGAACAGGATTTCCAGACCATGACCGCAAAAACCTGGGCTTATGAGGATTTTGTCGAGGGCGCTTCGCTCGACCTCGGCACCAAGCTGGTAAGCGCCGCCGAAATCATAGAATTCGCCAACGAGTTCGATGCCCAGCCGATGCATCTCGACGAGGCCGCGGGCAAGGCCAGCATCCTCGGCGGGCTGGCGGCTTCGGGCTGGCACACCTGCGCCATGTTCATGCGCATGCTGTGCGATGCCTTCCTGCTCGACTCGACCTCCCAGGGCGCGCCGGGCGTCGACCAGGTCAAATGGAAACGGCCGGTCCTGGCCGGCGACCTGTTGACCGGCAGCACCACCGTCCTTGCCAAGCGAGTGTCCAGATCGAAACCCCGCCTTGGCCTGGTGACCATGCGCAGCGAGTTGTTCAACCAGCGCGGCGAAGGTGTTTTCGAGCTCGAAAACACCGTCATGTTCCTCACCCGCGAGGGCAGTGCGTGAGCCTCGACGAATTCTTCTGCATCGGTATCACCGTCACGCTCGGTTCGCATCGATTCGAACCGGAGGCGATCAAGGCGTTCGCCCGCAAATACGATCCGCAGATATTCCATATCGATGAAGAGGCGGCGAGGAACAGCATATTCGGCGGGCTCTGCGCCTCGGGCTGGCACACCGCCGCCACCTGGATGAAATTGAACCTCCAGGCTGGCATAGAGGCAGAGGTCGCCCGCTGGCCCGGTCCCGGGCCGGTGCCCGAATTCGGTCCCTCGCCCGGCTTCAAGAACCTCAAATGGCCCAAACCTGTCTATGCCGGGGAAACCGTGACTTTCACCCGCACCGCGCTGGCCCATCGCCCCATCGCCTCGCGACCGGGCTGGCGGCTGCTGACGCTCCGCTCGGAGGCCTTCGATTCGAGCGGCGACAAGGTCATCGAATTCGAAAGTGCCGTGCTGGTGAAGGTGGAGTGAGCGGAGTTCTTCCCTTCTCTACAAGAAGGGGAGAAGGAAGAAACGCTCAATGCCCCTCAAACCCGATCAGCGTCCTCACCGGTACGCCGAGCGCCTCTAACCTCTCGCGGCCGCCAAGGTCCGGCAGGTCGATGACGAAGCAGGCGGCGAGGATGTCGGCGCCGATCTGCCGCAATAGCTTGACGGCCGCCTCGGCCGTGCCGCCGGTGGCGATCAAATCGTCGACGAGGATTACCTTCTCGCCTGGAGAAACACCGTCTTTGTGCATCTCCATCTCGTCCAGCCCGTATTCCAGGCTGTAGGCGACGCGCACCGTCTCGGAAGGCAACTTGCCCTTCTTGCGGATCGGCACGAAGCCGGCCGAGAGCTGGTGGGCGATGGCGCCGCCGAGGATGAAGCCGCGCGCCTCGATGCCGGCGATCTTGTCGATCTTGAGGCCGGCATAGGGATGCACCAGTTCGTCGATGGCGCGGCGGAAGGCCCGCGCATTGCCGAGCAGCGTGGTGATGTCGCGAAACAGGATGCCCGGCTTGGGATAATCCGGAATGGTGCGGATCGCGGCAAGCAGCGTCTCTTCGAGCGAGGATTTCATCAAGCGGCTCTCCGGGCCTTTCAGATTCGGCTGAAGACGTGAAGGGAATGGGCCAATCGTAACCCGGTGCAGCTAAGTCCGGCTACCGCCATGTGACGCCTGACGGAAAATTGTCCGGCAAAAGGGCCACTCTGCGCCGGCAGCGATGAATCGACATGCCTGCAATGAGAAGGGCGTCTTTCGACGCCCTCGCATTCTCGTAAATCGCAGGGCTCAGTGCGCCACGCCGGCCCACACCTTGCGCTTGGTCAGGTAGACCAGTGCGCCGAACAGCAGCAGGAAGACCAGTACGCGAAAGCCGGTCTTCTTGCGGTCCTCGAGGTGTGGCTCGGCCGCCCACATCAGGAAGGCCGACACGTCACGCGAATACTGGTCGACCGTCTGCGGCGCGCCGTCATCATAGGTTACCTGGCCGTCAGAGAGCGGCTTCGGCATCTTCAGCGACACGCCGGACAGGAAGTACGGATTGTAGTACGTGCCTTCTGGTATGACCATGCCCGCCGGCGGCTGCTGGTCGTAGCCGGTCAGCAGCGAGTGGATGTAGTCGGGGCCGCCCTGGGCATACTGGGTAAAGATATCGAAGACGAAGCGCGGGAAGCCGCGTTCGACCCCGCGCGCCTTTGCCAGCAGCGACATGTCGGGCGGTGCTGCGCCGCCATTTGCCGCCGCCGCCGCCTCCACATTGGGGAACGGCGCCGGGAAATGGTCGGACGGCTTGCCGGGACGATCGAACATGTCGCCGGCATCGTTCGGTCCGTCATGGATCGTATATTCGGCCGCCAGCGTCTTGATCTGCGCATCCGAATAGCCAAGGCCCACCAGTGTACGGAACGCCACCAAATTCATCGAATGGCAGGCCGAGCAGACTTCCTTGTAGACCTTCAGCCCGCGCTGCAGCTGGGCCTTGTCGTAGGTGCCGAATGGCCCGGCGAAGCTCCAATCCATTTCCTCCGGTTCGTGTATCGGGAAATGCGTCGGCGCCGCCTCATTGTGCGCCTCTTCCTGGGCGCTGGCTCCAGTGCTTGCGGCACCCATGCCCGCGGCCAAAAGGCCAAGCAGCGCCAGCGAGGAGAGAATCTTCTTCATGCCAAATCCCCTTGAGATTCTCTGACGCGCCGTCACCGTCTCGAGCATGACCTTGTCCGAGTACCGGTTTCCACTTTTCGGAATCATGCTCAGCCCTTGGTTTCCGGCGCGGTCGTGGCGCCGGCAGGATGTCCACCGCCGCCCTTGTTCTTCTCGAGCACCGCCTCGGTGATCGAGTTCGGCAGCCGCCGCGGCTTTTCGATCAGCCCGAGCACCGGCAGCGCTACCAGGAAGAAGGCGAAGTAGAACAGCGTCGCCATCTGCGCCATGAATACATAGCTGCCCTCGGCCGGCTGCGAGCCCAGCCAGCCGAGCAGGATGGCGTCGGCCACGAACAGCCAGAAGAACAGCTTGTACCAGGGCCGGTAGACTGCCGAGCGCACCTTCGAGGTGTCGAGCCACGGCACCAGGAACAGCATGACAATCGCGCCGAACATGCAGAGCACGCCGCCGAGCTTGGAGTTGATGGGCCCGATATTGAAGGTGATAGCGCGCAGGATCGCGTAGAACGGCAGGAAGTACCATTCCGGCACAATGTGGGCCGGCGTCTTCAGGGGGTTGGCAACGGTGTAATTGTCCGGATGGCCGAGATAGTTCGGCAGATAAAAGACGAAATAGGCGAAGACGAACAGGAACACGATCATGCCGAACCCATCCTTGATGGTCGCGTAAGGCGTGAAGGCGAGCGTGTCGGTCTTCGATTTGACCTCGATGCCGGTCGGATTGTTCTGGCCGCCGACGTGAAGCGCCCAGATGTGCAGCACGACAACGCCGGCGATCATGAACGGCAGCAGGTAATGCAGCGCAAAGAAGCGGTTCAGCGTCGGATTGTCGACCGCGAAGCCGCCGAGCAAAAGCTGCTGGATCCAGTCGCCGACCAGAGGTATGGCGGTGAAGAAACCGGTGATGACGGTGGCGCCCCAGAAGCTCATCTGGCCCCAGGGCAGCACGTAGCCCATGAATCCGGTCGCCATCATCAGCAGGTAGATGATACAGCCGAGGATCCACAGCAGCTCGCGCGGCGCCTTGTAGGAGCCGTAGTAGAGCCCGCGGAAGATATGGATGTAGACGGCGACGAAGAAGAACGACGCGCCGTTCGAATGCAGGTAGCGCAGCAGCCAGCCCGAATTCACGTCGCGCATGATCTTTTCGACCGAATCGAAGGCGAGAGTGCTGTCGGCCGCATAGTGCATGGCCAGCACGATACCGGTCAGGATCTGCGCCGCCAACATAAGCGCAAGGATGCCGCCGAAGGTCCAGGCATAGTTCAGGTTGCGCGGCACCGGATAGGCGATGAAGCTGTCATAGACCAGCCGCGGGAGCGGCATGCGGGAATCGAACCAGCGTCCGATACCGGTCTTGGGCGTATAGGTCGAGTGTCCCTCGCTCATCGAAATATCCCTTGCCTCAGCCGATACGGATCTTGGTGTCGGAAACGAATTGAAACACCGGCACCGCCATGTTCTCCGGCGCCGGTCCCTTTCGGATGCGGCCGGCCGTATCGTATTGCGAACCGTGGCATGGGCAGAACCAGCCGCCGAAATCGCCTTCCTGGCCGAGCGGGATGCAGCCGAGATGGGTGCAGACCTGGACCATCACTATCCAGGCTTCCTTGCCCGGCGTGGTCCGGTTGGCGTCGGTTGCCGGCGCGTCGGCCGGCAGGTTGGCATTGCGGGCAATTGGATCCTTGAGTTCGGCGAGATTGACCGCCTCGGCGTCCTTCATCTCCTTTTCGGTGCGGTTGCGCACGACAACCGGCTTGCCGCGCCACTTCACGACGAGCGACATTCCCGGCGTCAGCGAGGAGACGTCGACCTCGACCGAGGCGAGCGCCAGCGTCGAGGCATCCGGGCGCATCTGGTCGATGAATGGCCAGGCAACGGCGCCCGCGCCGACCACTGCGGCCATGCCGGTGGCGACGTAGAGAAAATCACGACGGTTGGGATCCTGGGTGTCGGTTGCGCTCACGGGTGCCTGATCCTTTCGCCTCTTCCGTGCCGGCGGCCGAGCCTTGTTCCCCGCTCAATCGCGCCGGCCCGACAGCGCATGGCGAACAGGCTAGCGAATTCCTCCGGCATTTGGGACTTGGGTTTATGCGTGAAGCCTGTTTTTGTCCAGACGGGTGAAGGCACAAGGGCAGATTGTCGCGGGGGCGTAATTCGCACGGCGGAACGATTGGAAAACAGCAGCAAAACCAAATGGCTGCGTTCGCCTCGACAGCTGGCGCTGGCCCGGTTTATCCTCGGCCTATGGCGCATGTCATAGACCGCGGCAAATGGGCCGAAGCGCCCGACCGCTGGCCCGACCACTGGCAGGGCGAGCTGCAAGGCGGAGCTTACGGCTCCCGCAGCTGCCTGATCTTCAACTACCTGCCCGAGATCGGCGGCGGCCCCAGGCTGCACAGCCATCCCTATTGCGAGATTTTTATTATCCGGACCGGCACCGGCCTGTTCACCGTCGGCGACCGGCAGATCGAGGCCACCGCCGGCCAGATCCTGGTCGTACCGCCGAACACGCCGCACAAATTCACCAATGTCGGGCCCGGCCCGCTGGAAACCACCGACATACACGAGAACGGCAGCTTCATCACCGAGTGGCTGGAATAACGCTTCTCAAACCAGTTCCGGTTCGGATCATGCGCTGGCGCCGAGCCTGGCCAGCACGGCGTTGGGAATGTTGTATTCCCGGATCACCGCGTCGTGCTTGCGAAGGCCGCAGAGTTCGCGCTGGATGAAATACCCGTGCACCGCTTCGGCTGCATCCCTGAGCAGCCGGGCGCGGTCGACATCGTCGCAATTCTCGCGCAGCCTCGTCAATGTTTCCTCGACGCGCCGGCCGGCGCGGCCGAGCGCGGCCGCCTTCTCGCCGAGGATTTCATGGCCAAGCAGGTCCAACGCGCTCTCCTGCGCGCCGGACCGTCCGAAATTCGATGGCATTCTCACCGCCATGGTCTACTCCGGTCTTTAGAAACTACTCCGCCGGCCGGGTCTCGGCCAGCGCGCTCTCCTCGTTGAACAGGAAACCTCCGGACTGCCGCTTCCACAGCCTGGCATAGAGCCCGTCGAGCCCGACCAGCTCGTCATGCGTGCCTTGCTCGACGATGCGGCCCTCGTCGAGCACCACCAGCCGGTCGAGTGCCGCAATGGTCGACAGCCGATGCGCGATGGCGATGACCGTCTTGCCTTCCATCAGCCTTGCCAGATTTTCCTGGATCGCCGCCTCGATGTCGGAATCGAGCGCCGAGGTCGCCTCATCGAGCACCAGGATCGGCGCATCCTTGAGGAAGACGCGGGCGATCGCCACGCGCTGGCGCTGGCCGCCGGAGAGCTTGACGCCGCGCTCGCCGACATAGGCCTCGTAGCCGATACGATCGCGATTGTCGCGCAGACCGAGGATGAACTCGTGCGCCTCGGCCTTCTTCGCTGCCGCGACCACCTCGGCGTCGGTCGCTTCCGGCATGCCGAGCTTGATGTTGTCGCGCAGCGAGCGGTGGAAAAGTGCCGTATCCTGGCTGACGACGCCGATATTGGCGCGCAGCGAATTCTGCGTGACCCTGGAGACGTCCTGCCCGTCAATGGTGATCTTGCCGCTCTCGAGGTCGTAGAGGCGCAGGATCAGATTGACCAAGGTCGTCTTGCCGGCGCCGGACGGGCCGACCAGGCCGACCTTTTCGCCCGGCCGCACGACGAGGTCGATGCCGTTGAGCACGCCGGACCCCTTGCCGTAGTGGAACTCCACATTGCTGACGTTGATGCGCCCGCCGCCGACGACAAGCTCTTTCGCGTCCGGCGCATCGGTCAGGCCGAGCGGCTGTGAGATCAGCGCCTTGGAATTCTCCAGCACGCCGAGGTTCCGCAAGATGCCGTTGAGCTGCATCATCAGCCGGCCGAGCAGCATGTTCAGCCGCAGCACCAAAGACAGCGTGAAAGCCACGGCGCCGACTGTGATCGCACCCTCGACCCAGAGATAAACGGCAAAGCAGGCGATCGCCGTGATCATAATGCCCGACAGCATCGTCAGCGCCATGCGCACGCCGGTCAGCCTGCGGGTGAACGGGCGCAGCGCGTCGAGATAGATGTCGAAGCCGTTCCTGATGTAGCGGTCGTCGCCATCGGCCGAGAACAGTTTCAACGTCTGCACGTTCGAATAGGAATCGACAAGGCGGCCGGTGATCATCGAGCCGGCTTCGGCGGTGGCTTCGGCATGTTTGCGGATTGCCGGCAAATAGCGCCTGGCCAGAAAGCCGAAGGCGGTAATCCAGATCACCACCAGCACCGCCAGCCGGAGATCGAGCCCGGCGACCAGCGCCAGCGTCGTCACCGTATAGACGACCATGAACCAGACCACCTCGATGAAGCTTTCCATCAGATCGCCGGTCGCCTGTCCCGCCTGCCAGACCTTGGTCGCGATACGCCCGGCAAAGTCGTTCTGGAAGAAGGCGTAGGATTGGCGCGAGACATGGCGATGCGCCTGCCAGCGCACCAGATTATAGAAACCCGGCGTGATCGTCTGCTCGTCGACCAGCGCCGACAGGCCGACGACAATGGTGCGGATGACCAGCACCACCGCGATCATGAAGACAAGTTCCGGGCCGGCGGCAGTCCACAGAGCGTGCCAGCTGCGTTCACCGGGAAGCTGGTCGAGGATGTCGACCAGCCGCCCGACGAAATAGAACAGTCCGGCTTCGACCAGTGGCGCGATGCCGCCGATCACCAGCATGGCGAAGAAGGCGATCTTCGCCTGCCCGACATAATGCCAGAGGAAACCCCTGACGCCGGCAGGTGGGCGAAGGTCCGCAGGCTCGCGGAATGGATAGACCCAGTTCTCGAACCAGCGGTAGATGGCAGTCATCATTCGGCGGCTTCACCCTTGGCGATTGCATCGTTGGCGGCTGCATCGTTGGCGGAGGGGCCGTCGTCGAGCAGGAAGCCGCCCGACTGGCGCTGCCAGAGCTGGGCATAGAGCCCGCCGCTGGCAACCAGTTCCTCATGCGAACCTTCCTCGATGACGCGGCCCTTGTCCATAACGACGAGCCGGTCCATGGCGGCGATCGTCGACAGCCGGTGCGCAATGGCGATGACGGTCTTGCCTTGCATCAGTCTGTAGAGGTTCTCCTGGATGGCCGCCTCGGCCTCGGAATCGAGGGCGGAGGTCGCTTCGTCGAGGATAAGGATTGGTGCGTCCTTCAGCATGACACGGGCTATGGCGATGCGTTGCCGCTGGCCGCCGGACAATTTGACGCCGCGATCACCGACATGCGCGTCGAAACCCTTTCGACCGTTAGAATCCGACAATCCGGCGATGAAATCCAGCGCCTCGGCGCGCCGCGCCGCCTCGATCAGCATCTGGTCGCTGGCGTCCGGCCGGCTATAGAGGATATTCTCGCGCACCGAGCGATGCAGCAGCGAGGTGTCCTGCGTGACCATGCCGATCTGGGCGCGCAGCGAGTCCTGCGTCACCGCCGCAATGTCCTGGCCGTCGATCAGGACCTTGCCGCTTTCGAGGTCATAGAAGCGCAACAGAAGATTGACCAGCGTCGACTTGCCGGCACCCGAACGGCCGACGATGCCGACCTTCTCGCCCGGCTTCACCGTCAGCGACAGGCTTTCGATCACGCCCTTCTGCTTGCCATAGTGGAAGCGGATGTCCTCAAAACGGATCTCCCCCTTGGTCACGGCAATATCGTTGGCGCCAGGCCGGTCTTCGACGAGGCGCGGCAGCGAGATCGAGGCGATGCCGTCCTGCACCGTGCCGATATTCTCGAACAGCGTGGACATCTCCCACATGATCCATTGCGACATGCCCCAGAGCCGAAGCACGAGGCCGATGACCAGGGCGACGGCGCCGATCGTCACGACTTGGCCGAGCCACAGCCATAGCGAGATTGCAGTGACCGAAAACAACAGCAGCGAATTCAGGACGTAGAGCAGGCCGTAGAGCTGCGTCACCAACCGCATCGACCGGTAGACTGTATCGAGAAAGCCGGCCATACCGTCCTTGGCGAAGGATGCCTCGCGCCGCGCATGCGAGAACAGCTTGACCGTCTGGATGTTGGAGTAGCTGTCGACGACACGGCCGGTCATGGTTGAGCGCGCATTAGCCTGCTCCTCGCCGACCTTGCCCAGCCGCGGGATGAAATAGCGCAACAGCAGGACATATCCGGCAAGCCAGACGGCAAGCGGCGCAGCCAGCCGCCAGTCTGCCGAGCCGACAATGAACAGCATGCCGAGAAAATAGACGACGATATAGTTGAGCACATCGATGAGCTTGATGACGCACTCGCGCACCGCGAGCGCGGTCTGCATCAGCTTGGTCGCGATGCGCCCGGCAAACTCGTCCTGATAGAAGCTCATCGACTGCTTGAGCAGGTAACGATGCACCTGCCAGCGGATACGCATCGGATAATTACCCATCAGCGTCTGCTGGTTGAGCAGCGAATGGAACCAGACCGTCGCCGGCAGCGCGAAAACCACGATGAAGGCCATCCCGGCCAGCTTCAAGCCTTCGGTCTGCAGGAACGTCTCGCGATTCTGTCCGGACAGCCAGTCGACGATCCGGCCCATGAAGCCGAACATCCACACCTCGGCAAGGGCGATGGCCGTCACCAGTACCGCATCGAGAGCGATGTAGGGCCACGCGCCGCGCGTATAATGCACGCAGAAGGCGATCAGTGTCCGCGGCGGCTCGACCGGCTCCTTGGCAGGGAACGGATCGAGCCTTTTTTCAAACCAGCTAAACATAGAGATGCTCACAATACCTGTTTCCGCTCACGCGGCACGCGAACGGACGGGGTGCCCAGACCGCATGGCGTCAAGGACCGGCGATACGGAATCGTCCGCCTCGCCGGTCCTGCTTCGCGCTATATAGGTTGTCGCGGGCCTTTCGCCGACAGTCTCGTTTGACGATGCTGACGACGTTTTGACGATCCGGATTTTCGCGCTGGTTTTTGCACCAGGCCGGATCAGCCTGATGATCCGGCGCACCAGCGACGGCCGGCTATAGTCCGGAACGGCGCGCGAGAAATCGACGTCCGGCAGCATACCGCGATGCGGACGCCGGCGGGTCTCGGCGTGAACCGCCGACGAGTAGGTCTCGCCGATCAAAAGCGCCCAGGTCGCAGTCTTCCGCTCGTGCAGGCTTCTTGAGCCGGGTATTCTACAGGGATCGAACATCGGTCCGTCCTCCAGTTGAAGATGCAGGTAGAAGGGTGAACCAACCCAGGCCGCGGGCACGCGCGGCGCGGCAAAGGTGGCATCGGTCGAAGCGTGTTCAGGTGGGGCGTTCAGCCCCTTCCACAGCTTGAAAAACATCGCAGGATTCCTTCAAAGGCCGAAAAAGGTTTCGGCGGGAATCGGTGCGATTGAAGTCTAGAAGGTCAGGAGAATCGTCGTACCGAAACCGCCGTCGGGCTGGTAAGCCCACGAGAGGGGTGGTGGATGTGCATGGCCATCATGAATTACCCCTCCGTCGGTTCGGGTTGACAATGCTGGCCGTATAACCGACTTCGCAGAAAATGACCACCCGCCAGTCCAGGAATTTCCGAAACCGCGAGAGCTCTGTGGCTGATCTGCCACTTATTAGAAAGACGCGGAAATGAACGACCGTCTCCGCATCGCGCTCTACCAGCCTGATATCGCCGGCAACACCGGGACAATCCTGCGCTTCGCCGCTTGCCTCGGTCTCGGCGTCGACATCATCGAACCGGCGGGCTTCCCGCTCGGTGACCGGGCGCTGAAACGGGCCGGCATGGACTACCTCGAAATGGCGGCGCTCACCCGGCACGTCGACTGGCACGCCTTCGAGGACTGGCGCAAGCTTGCCAAGCGGCGGCTGGTGCTGCTGTCGACCAAAGCCACGACCCCTTACACCAGCTTCGCCTTCGGCGATGACGACATTCTTCTGTTCGGCCGCGAATCCGCAGGCGTTCCGGATCTTGTTCATCAAGCGGCGAATGCCCAATTGACCATTCCCATGCAAGACGCTGCGCGCAGCATCAACGTCGCGCTTTCCGTCGCCATGGTGGCGGGTGAAGCCATCCGGCAACTCGGATAACGGCACTCCGTCTCCCGTCATCCTGGCCCAGGCGCACATCACCATCTCCTTGGTTTGCAGATCCCGGGTTTCTTCGCTACAAGCTCAACTTAACTTTAGGTCAAGCGAAAAAATCGGAACGGAAAAAGAGGGATGGCACCGGTAACGGAATTGACGGTCGGCCAAGTGGCCATGCGCAGCGGTGTGGCGGTGTCGGCGCTACATTTCTATGAGGCCCGCGGGCTGATCCGCAGCCACCGGACGTCAGGCAACCAGCGGCGCTACGGCCGCGACGTGCTGCGCCGTGTCGCGATCATCAAGGTAGCGCAGGAGGTCGGTATCTCACTGGCCGAGATCGGCACGGCCCTTGCGTCACTGCCTGAGGGCCGGACGCCGACGCGCGAGGATTGGAACTTGCTTTCGACCGCCTGGCGCGACGGGCTCGACCACAAGATCGCCCAGCTGAAGAAACTGCGCGACGGGCTGACCGACTGCATCGGCTGCGGCTGCATGTCGATCGACAAGTGCCCGTTGAGGAACAAGGGCGACCGGCTGGCAAGGGAGGGGACCGGGGCGCGGCGGCTGATTGTTGCATCCTAAATGGAAGCAGTGCGATTATGGTGCGATACGGAAGGGAACCTCAGTGCTGGGACATCTAATCCAAGCAGAAGAAGAGACACAGCTCATCGTGATCTATCGGATCGATTCCGGCGGCATGCCAACGCCCTATACGTCCTTGAGCTTCGATGAGGCGCAGAAAATGGGCTTCGAAAAATTCGGCAAGCTACTTGGTGAGAACCTAATTCTAGATTCTCCAAAATTGCGCGATCTATTTTTGTCGTGACATCCCTTAATCTGCTGCCGGCAACCGTCGTATCGTGAACTCGATCACGTCGCCCGGCCGCTCGAACCAGCTTTCGATCTCGGTCCAATAGGCCTGCTTGGGAAAGCGCTCGAACCATTCCTTCGCCTTGAGACGAGCGTCGGAGCGCGGCAGCACGAAGGTCTCGCGCAGGAAGCCGTCGCGCGGCATGCGCGCGTTCTCGGCGCGCGAACGGTCGAGCCTCTTCTTCAGGCCATCCAGCGGCGGTCTTGCCGGGGTGCGCACGAATGAACTCCATTCTGACTTGACCCTTGCACCCAAGAGATTAGGGATCGCGGCCGGAAAAGACGAGTCATTTGTCGGGCGCGCCCGCAACCGGAGACAGGATTTGCAACGACCCGAGATACCGGCGGGGCTGCCAGCCGACATCGAACAGAAGAAGACGAAGGCACGGCTGTGGTTCGAGACGTTGCGCGAGCGCATCTGTGCCAGCTTCGAGCAGATCGAGCAGGACCTGCAGGGGCCGCAGGCTAGCTGGTCGCCCGGCCGCTTCGAAAAGACGCCGTGGCAACGCGATGCCGGCAAGGGCGGCGGCGGTATCATGTCGATGATGCACGGCCGCGTCTTCGAGAAGGTCGGCGTCCACACCTCGACCGTCCACGGCGAGTTCTCCCCCGAATTCAGGAAGCAGATGCCGGGCGCCGAAGAGGACCCCTCCTTCTGGGCAAGCGGCATTTCGCTGATCGCCCATCCGTGGAACCCCAACGTGCCGGCCGTGCATATGAACACGCGCATGGTCGTCACCTCGCGCCAGTGGTTCGGCGGCGGCGCCGATCTGACACCGGTGCTCGACCGCCGCCGCAGCCAGGACGACCCCGACACGATCACCTTCCACAGAGCGATGCAATTTGCCTGCGAGAAGAACGCGGCGATCGCCGACTACGTGAAATTCAAAGCCTGGTGCGACGAGTACTTCTACCTGCCGCACCGTGACGAGCCACGCGGTACCGGCGGTATCTTCTTCGACTGGCTGCATTCGGATGAGGACAAAGGCGGCTGGGACGCCGATTTCAACTTCGTCCAGGACGTCGGGCGATCTTTTCTCGTCGTCTACGAACATCTGGTGCGCGCCAACTTCAATGACAACTGGACCGATGGCGACCGTGACGAGCAGCTCATCCGCCGCGGCCGTTATGTCGAATTCAACTTGCTTCACGATCGCGGCACCATCTTCGGGCTAAAGACCGGCGGCAATGTCGCCTCGATCCTGTCCAGCCTGCCGCCAGAAGCGAAATGGCCGTAAAATCTCGGTGAGCACGACGTGAGCCGCAATCGGGTCCAAATCCCCAGAATTTGACGGCGAATGTGGCGCAAGACGCGCCAGAAAATATCTTTTTCGTCTAATATATCATTGTAAAGATTGGGCTATTTGTCGCGTCGGGCCGGGAAACGCCGGCGGTTCTTTACTCCCGAGAGCCGCGACCCGACGTGACCGGACGGCCCATGATTGAATCGGGCACCTTTCCCAAGCGGTGCCCGTATTTTCCAGGAGAGCATGCCATGCGCAAGCTTATTATGACCGCAGCCGCCACTGCCGTTCTCGCCTCTGGTACTGCCGCATTCGCTGCGGTCAAGCACACCACCGGCACGATCAAAAGCTTTGATGGAACGGCGATGAGCCTAGTTCTGGATAACGGAGCCACCTTTACGTTGCCCCAGACCTTCAAGGATCCTGGCCTGAAGGTCGGCGAAAAGGTCCGCGTCACGTGGGATATGAGCGGCAAGGATAAAATTGCCGAGGCAGTCAAGATCGTGAAGTGATGTCCTGCCCGCTGGAGCAAGACGAGGTCTTACTCCTGGGTGGCGTAAGAGGGCGGAGCAGCGATGCTCCGCCTTTTCGCAACCCGATCACCAGAGGGCCGCGTGTCGGCTTGGACGCACGGCACTCTAAGGCAACCAAAACCGTTCGATCGTGTTATGCTTAGCTGGCCAGCGTGTAGCCCGGATACCGTACGCGGTTTCCGGATCGCGCAATCAAAGGTCTGGAGCTTCCGTGTCAGTGCGCTGCGCGGCGCTCCAAGGAGGAGATGAGGAGAAGCCGATGAAGGAATTCCATTGCGGGTCGCTCGTACCCGGCTGCGAGTGGCACACACGCGCCGAGGAGGAGGCTGAGGTCATGCGCCGTGCCGTCGAGCATCTGCGCGAGACGCACGGCGAGACGGTGATCCGCGAGACGATGATCGAGGCGATCCGCTCGCGCATCGAAAAGGTCCGCGACGCAGCGTGACGGTCAGGATTCGAGTGCCTCCGCGGCGCGCTTGAGCAGCGCGCCGCGATCAAGCGCAAAACCGGACTCGACCCATTCCTTTTCGAGATTCTTCAACGTTGCACCAAGCTTCGGCCCCGGTGATGCGCCAAGCGTCGTCAGATCGGCGCCCTTGACCGGAAAAACAGGGTTTTGCCATTTTGCAGCGAAGGCAAGCAGGCGCGAGAAGCCGCCGGCTTCGAGCAGTGCGTCATTGTCTTCGACCGCGCGGGCTCGAGCGGAAGCGAGCAACAGCCGCAACCGGTCGACAAAGCCTTGGCGGTCGCCAAAATAAAGCCTTTTCGCCAACTCTCCTTCAGTCGTTTTCGGATCGACGGCAGCCGTGATCGCCCAATTCCGCAGCCGGCTTGCTTCGCTCACGGAAAGCCTCAATCTCTCGGCAAGCGTTTTCATGCGCGCGGCATCCGGCGGCACGATGGATTCCAGCCTGAGCAGCGGGTCCGGCGCCCAGGCCAGGTCCTTCTCGGTCTTGGTCAGCCCGTGGATGGCATCGATGCCCCATTTCTCGCTTTCCGGCAAAACGGCGGTCAGAACGCCGGCCTGGCGCATCCACAGCAGCGCCCGCGACGGATCTGGCGCCGACAGCAATTTCTTCAATTCCCACCAGACGCGCTCGACCGAAAGCTGGTCGAGCCCCTGCTTCAGCCGAGCACAAGCCTTCAACCCTTCGGCATCCGGCCTACCGTCGCCATACCATGCGAAGAAACGGAAGAAACGCAGGATGCGCAGATAATCCTCGCGGATACGGGCTTCCGGATCGCCGATGAATCGCAGCCTCCGCGCTTCGATATCGGCGATACCGCCGACCAGATCGACGACCGTTCCATCGGCTTCGGCATAGAGTGCATTGATGGTGAAATCACGCCGCTCAGCGTCGGCTTTCCAGTCGCGGCCGAACGACACTTTGGCGCGCCGGCCGTCGGTTTCGATATCGGCACGCAGCGTGGTGACCTCATAGGCCTTGCCGTGGCCGACCGCGGTGACTGTGCCATGCTCGATGCCGGTCGGTACCGTCTTGAAGCCTGCCGCCTCGGCGCGCCGGATGGTTTCCTCGGGCACCGTGGTGGTGGCGATGTCGATGTCGGCGACCGGCTGGCCGATGAGCGTGTTGCGCACCGCACCGCCGGCGACACGCGCCTCCTCGCCGCCATCAGTCAGCGCCGCGAGCAGGCGCTGCAGGTGGCGTTCGCCGAGCCACCCGGCCTTGCCCGCGATCGACACTGGATCGCTCACGAATAGAGCCTTTCATAAAGCGTACGGATGATGCCCGCGGTGACGCCCCAGATGCGCTGGCCGCCATAGGGCATCTCGTAATAGAACCATTCGAGGTCGTTCCACATGCGACTGTCTCTGGTGTGGTTGGCGGGGTCCATCAGAAAGCCCAGCGGCACCTCGAAGACGGCATGGACTTCGTCGGAATTCAGCGTCAGGCTGAAACCGGGCCGCACAATCCCGAGCACCGGGGCGATGCGATAGCCGCTGCCGGAAACGTAGTCCGGCAGACGGCCGACGATCTCGATGTAATCCCTATCGAGACCGATCTCCTCGAATGTCTCGCGCAACGCCGCCGCTTCCGGGCTCGCATCGGTTTGATCGATGGTACCACCGGGGAAAGCCACCTGCCCCGAATGGTTGCGCAGCTTTTCGGCCCGCCTGGTCAAAAGGACCGTGGCTTCATGGCCATGATCGACCACCGGGATCAGCACGGCGGCATCGCGCAGCGCCTTGGCCAGCTTCAGCCTGGGATGGCCCGGATTGAAGCGGTGGTCGCCAAAATCGTCGCCGGCATGCGCCAGCGGCTGCGCCGCGACGCGCTGGCGAAACCCGGCAACGGAAAACGGCAACGGCATCACCTGATCCATCATAGGCGGTCCATCATGCGCTCAGCCGTTTCAGTTTCTCAGCCGGCATGATTGGATAGACCTCGCCTTTGGAACGGACGGCAAACATCCTCTTGCCACCGATGTCGATCTCTTCGCCGTGCTCGACCAGCTCGTACATCACCGGCCGTGCCACCAGCGCCTCCAGCCGCCCGCGCACCAGCACATAAGGCTTCAGGCCACCTGTCTCGTCCTCATCGACGAAGCGCAGCGGGTGTCCCGCCCCAGCCTCGACCACGTCGCCGACATTGGTGCGAAAGGTGATGATTTGTCCGTCGCCGGCGCCCGACACGTCCATCTCGACGGCAATGAAGGGCGCGTCGGCGACGCGGATGCCGACCTTTTCCACCGGCGTCACCAGGTAAGTCCTGCCGTCCACGTCCTTGCGCAGCACTGAGGAAAAAAGCTGCACCAGCGGCATCCGGCCGATCGGCGTTCCCAGATAGAACCAGGTGCCGTCCTGCTTGATTTCCATGTCGAGATCGCCGCAAAATGCCGGATTCCAGCGTTCCACCGGCGCCGGCCCCTTACCGGCGCGCGTCGCGCGCGAGACCAGCGCTTCCAGCCCCCGCGCCTCGGTCGCGGCCGTCAGGCTCTCTTCACGATGGTCGGCGGCTTCCGTCATGGTCACGAAATAGTCACTGTTGTTCCGCTTGTCAGCCTAAGTCTGTGATTTAAGTTCATTGCAGGCGCATGCGAAGCCGAATCGCGGCATTCTCTGCGGCACCAAGGTGCCAAGCGGTGTTTCCAACAGAAGGATCGATGCTGCATGAGCGTTATGATCAAGGAAAGCCCAATCAGCGAAAAGGACATGGTGGCGCAGGCCGAGAAAGCGCTGGCCGACATTTCGAGGGTCCGTGACGGCGTCGGCCGGGTCATTTTCGGCCAGGAAAGCGTCGTCGAGCGCACGCTCGTCGCATTGCTGGCCGGCGGCCATGCACTGCTGGTCGGCGTGCCCGGCCTCGCCAAAACCAAGCTGGTCGAAACGCTGGGCATCGTGCTCGGCCTCGATTCGCGCCGCATCCAGTTCACGCCCGACCTGATGCCATCCGACATTCTCGGCTCCGAAGTGATGGAGCAGGATGAATTCGGCAAGCGCTCCTTCCGCTTCATTTCCGGGCCGATCTTTGCGCAACTGCTGATGGCCGACGAGATCAACCGCGCCTCGCCACGCACCCAGTCGGCGCTGCTGCAGTCGATGCAGGAATACCACGTCACCATTGCCGGCGTGCGCCATGATCTGCCGTCACCGTTCCACGTTCTGGCGACGCAGAACCCGCTGGAGCAGGAAGGCACCTATCCGCTGCCGGAAGCGCAGCTCGACCGCTTCCTGATGCAGGTCGATATCCTCTACCCCGAGATCGAGGCGGAGCGCCGCATCCTGCTGGAAACCACCGGTATCGAGGATGCCAAGGCTGAAAACGTGCTGCAGCCGGCGCGGCTGAAGGACATCCAGACGCTCATCCGCCGTATGCCGGTGCCGGAAAGCGTCGTCGAGGCGATCCTCAAGCTGGTGCGCTCAGCGCGCCCCGGCCAGGGCAACGCCGATACCGACAAGCACGTCGCCTGGGGCCCAGGCCCGCGCGCCAGCCAGGCGCTGACGCTGTGCACCCGCGCCCGCGCCCTCTATGACGGCCGGCTGGCGCCGTCGGTCGACGACGTCCGCGCGCTGGCCGAGCCGGTGCTGCAGCACCGCATGGCGCTTACCTTCGCCGCCCGCGCCGAGGGCACCACGGTTCGCGATGTTGTGGCGAAGCTCGCGAAAGGGATTTGATGGCGCGCATCGGTGAAGCGCAGGCACCGGCAGCGACGCGCGATGCGCTCGCCAGAGGCCGGTTGCGGGCTTCGTTGGTGCCGGACCTGCTGGTCGAGGCGCGCCGCATCGTCAACACGGTAATTGCCGGCTGGCATGGCCGCCGCAAGCGCGGTATCGGCGAGAATTTCTGGCAGTTCCGGCCCTATGTCGAAGGCGATTCCTCGCGCATTGACTGGCGCCGTTCCGCTCGCGACGACCACACCTATGTCCGCGACCGTGAATGGGAGGCTGCCCACACGGTGTGGCTGTGGGCCGATCCCTCGCCTTCCATGCTCTACAAATCGACCGGGGCCAGCGTTTCCAAGGAATCGCGCGCCCTGGTGCTGACGTTGGCCATGGCCGAGCTTTTGTCGCGCAGCGGCGAGCGCATTGCCTGGCCGGGCCTGACCGACCCGTTCACCGCCCGCAATGGCGCCGAGCGCATCGCGGCGCAACTGATGCACGCCGGCGACCTGCCGGCAAAGCCCGATCTATCCGGCATTCGCCGGTTCTGCGACATCGTCCTCGTCAGCGATTTCCTCGACCCCGTCGAGGACACTATTGCGTGGCTGGACGTTCCCGCCCGCCACGGCGTGCGCGCCCATCTGGTCGAGGTCGCCGATCCGGCCGAGGAAAGCTTCCCCTATGCCGGGCGCACCGAATTCACCGATCCTGAGACCGGCGACAAGCTGACCGCCGGCCGCGCCGAAATGCTGGGCGAGGAATATCGCCTGCTTTATGCCGCCCGCCGCCAGGAACTGGCCGCCTGGTGCAAACGGCTTGGCTGGAGCTTTACCGTCAATCATACCGATCGCCTTGCCTCCGAGGCGCTGGTGCGCATCCACATGGCGATGACCGCCGAAGGCAGCTTTGCCGGGAGGGCCCGCGCATGAGTTGGCTGCCGCTCTCCTTCGGGGCGCCGATGGTGCTGTGGGGCCTGCTGGCGCTGCCGGTGATCTGGTGGCTTCTGCGGCTGACCCCGCCCAGGCCGCAAGCCGAGGTGTTTCCGCCGCTCAGGATTCTCGCCCGCGTGCTGAGGCGCGAAGAAACGCCGCAGCAGAGCCCTTGGTGGCTGACGCTGCTCAGGCTGCTGATGGCCGCGCTTGTCGTGGCAGCACTTGCCGAACCCGTCTTCAACCCGCGCGAAAAGCTGCCGGCCGAAGGCGCCGCCCTGGCGCTGGTGATCGACAATGACTGGGCAAGTGCCGCCGACTGGGGCAAGCGGGTCGCCACCGCCGAGCGGCTGATCGCCGATGCCAATTCGAACGGCGTGCCGGTGCTCATCGCTTTCACCGCCGAGAAGCCGAATGCCGAGATCGGTCCCTTCGATGCCGCTGCCGCGCTCGACCGGCTGCGCGCGGCAAAGCCGCGGCCGATCCCGACCGACCGCCCCGCCGTCTACGCCCGCGTCGCGTCAGCCCTGGAGTCGCTGCCGGGCGCAAGCGTCGCAGTGCTCGCCGATGGCTTGGCGGCGCAAGGCGACGAAGCCGCCTTCAACACGTTGTTGTCAAAGAACGCGGCACGTGTCGTCTGGGCCGTCTCCGACCGGCTGTCGCTGACCGGCCTGACCGGCGCCGACAACCAGGTCGACGGCTTCGCCCTGACCGCCATCCGCGCACCGGGCGATCCGGCACCTGCACAGGTGACGGCCGGCGCGTTCGACGACAAGGGGCGCCGCATTGCCGACGCGACGCTGACCTTTGCCCCGGGCGGAACCACCGCAACCGGCACGATGGCGGTGCCGTTCGAACTGCGCAACGACTTCGCCTACATCGCGCTCGATGGCGAGCGCCAGGCCGGTGCCGTCCGCGTGCTCGATGAGAGCTCAAAACGCCGCCGCGTCGGGCTGCTGTCGCAGTCCGAGGCTGATCAGGCGCAACCGCTGCTGTCGCCGCTCTACTACATTCGCCGCGCCCTGCAGCCCTTCGCCGATCTCGTCGAGCCGTCGAGCGTCGATCTCGCCGACGCCATCCCGCAACTGCTCGACCAGAAACCGGCGATGATCGTCATGGCTGATGTCGGCACCATTCCGGAACAGGCGCGGCAGAGGCTGGTCGACTGGGTCGACAAGGGCGGCACGCTGGTGCGTTTTGCCGGTTCGCGGCTGGCCGCTGCCGGCAATGACGACGATCTGCTGCCGGTCCGGCTGCGCACCGGCGAGCGATCGCTTGGCGGCGCGCTGTCATGGACGGCGCCGCAGCCGGTCACCGAATTCCCGAAAACCGGTCCCTTCGCCGACCTCGCGCCGCCGACCGAGGTCACCGTTACCAGGCAGGTGCTGGCCGAGCCGACGCCCGACATTGTCGAGCGCACCTGGGCCACGCTTGCCGACGGTACGCCGCTGGTGACCGGGATGAAGAAGGACAAGGGCACCCTCGTACTGTTCCACGTCACCCCCGAGGCGACGTGGTCCAACCTGCCGATCTCCGGCAGCTTCGTCGAGATGCTGCGGCGCATCGTGCAATTGTCGCGCAACCAGGGCTCGGCGGTCGCCAATGCCGAGGCAGCCGCCACGTCGCTGGCACCCTATCGCATGATCGCTGCCGACGGCACGCTGGTGCCGCCGACGCCGGATGCCAGGCCGCTGGTGCCCGGCGCCGGCCCGCTGCCGGTGACGCTGGAAAACCCGCCCGGCCTCTACGGCTCGGAGACGGGAGTGTTCGCTCACAATCTGCTCGGTGGCGACAGCGCATTCACGCCGCTGACCCGGCCTGAAATCACGGTACCGGTCACCACCATCCAGTATGCCTTCGACGAGCAGCACAACCTCAAAGGTCCGCTTGTCACGGCCGCTCTGGTGCTGATGGTGCTCGACACGCTTGCCGTATTCTGGATGGGCGGCCTGTTGTCGCGCCGGCCGCGCCGTGCCGGCGCTGCGGCCACGGCAGCCGTCCTGCTGATTGCGCTCGGCGCTTTGATTGGCCACGCGGACGTCGCGCGCGCCGACGACGCCAAACCGGGAGATACGGAGGCGATCGGGGACATTTCAAAGACCCGGATCGCCTATGTGCTGACCGGCGAGCCGGGTGTCGATTCGATCAGCCGCGCCGGGCTCGAAGGCCTGACCCGCTTTCTTATCGAAAAAACCGCGCTCGAACCCGGAGCACCGGCCGGCGTCGACATCTCGAAGGACGAACTTTCCTTCTATCCGCTGATCTACTGGCCGATCGATCCCTCGGCCCCGATGCCCAGCGAGGCCGCCATCGCCCGCATCGACGCCTACATGCAGCAGGGCGGAACGGTCTTGTTCGACACCCGCGACCAGTTCGCCAATGGCATTGGTGCGGATTCGACCAGCCCGGCGACGGAGCGGCTGCGCGACATCCTCGGCAACCTCAACGTGCCACCGCTGGAGCCGGTGCCGTCGGACCACGTGCTGACCAAATCCTTCTATATCCTTCCGGAGTTTCCTGGCCGTTTTGCCGGCAGCCCGCTTTGGGTCGAGGCATCGCTCGAAGCCAGCAACACCGAGAACCGCCCGGTGCGCACCGGCGACGGCGTTTCTCCGATCATGATCACCGCCAATGATTTCGCCGGCGCTTGGGCCGTCGACGAGAATGGCGACCCGCTATTGCCGACGGTGCCTTCGGATCCGATGCAGCGCATCTATGCGCTGCGTGCCGGCGTCAACATTATGATGTACATGCTGACCGGCAACTACAAATCCGATCAGGTGCACGTCCCGGTGCTGCTCGAACGGCTGGGGCAATAGACCATGAACTGGTCGCTCGCCTTCGAACCGCTCATCACCTGGCCGCTGCTCGCCGTGGTTCTGGTGCCGCTGCTGCTGCTGTCCCTCGCCGGCCTTTGGTTTCGCCAGCGCGGCGCGGTCTTCCGCCTGGCAGCCCTGATTGCGCTGGCTGCGGCGCTGCTCAATCCGGTGTTCCTCGACGAAGAGCGCGAGCCGCTGAAAAGCATCGTCGCCGTCGTCGTCGATCGCAGCCACAGCCAGGATATCGGCGACCGCACCAAGCAGACTGACGCGGCGTTGGCCGGGCTTCAGCAGCGTCTCGGCCGCTTCAAGCAGTTCGACGTCCGTGTCGTCGAAGCCGGCAAGTCCGAAGCCGCTGACGAGCGCACCGAGACGCGGTTGTTTTCCTCGCTCGAAAATGCTTTCCGCGACGTGCCGCCATCGCGCATCGGCGGCGCCATCATGATCACCGATGGCGAGGTGCATGACGCGCCGTCCGGCGCACCCGACTTCAATGCCCCGCTGCACGCGCTGATTACCGGCAACGAGCATGAGAAGGACCGCCGCATCCGCTTCGAGAATGCGCCGCGCTTCGGCCTCGTTGGCAAGCCGCTCGACATGACCTATCGCGTCATCGCCACCAACAACGAAACCGGCCCGGTCGATGTCCGCGTATCGGTCAACGGCGAGCAGGTATCGGTCGAGCACGCCAACATCGGCCAGGCGATGCCGCTGCAGGTGACCATTCCCAGCGCCGGGCGCAACATTGTCGAACTCGCCATCAACCACGAGCCGGGCGAACTCACCGACACCAACAACCGCGCCATCGCGCTGATCGACGGCATCCGCGAAAATCTGCGCGTGCTGCTTGTTTCCGGCGAACCGCATGCCGGCGAGCGCACCTGGCGCAATTTGCTGAAATCCGACGCTTCGGTCGACCTCGTGCACTTCACCATCCTGCGCCCGCCGGAAAAGCAGGACGGCACGCCGATCAACGAATTGTCGCTGATCGCCTTCCCGACGCGCGAGCTGTTCGTCGAGAAGATCAAGGATTTCGACCTGATCATCTTCGACCGCTATCAGCACCGCGACGTGCTGCCGATCCTCTATTACGACTACATCTCCGAGTATGTCGAAAAGGGCGGCGCGCTACTGATCGCGGCAGGCCCCGAATATGCCGGCGAAAGCTCGATCGCCCGCACGCCGCTGATGTCGGCGCTGCCGGCAATGCCGACCGGCGAGGTCATCGACAAGGCCTTCTATCCGCGCCTCACCGATACCGGCCAGCGTCATCCAGTAACGCGTGGGCTCGACGGCTCCGCGACCGAGCCGCCGCACTGGAGCCGCTGGTTCCGCACCATCGGCGTCGAGAACCCCGAGGGCGAGGTGGTGATGAAGGGCGCCGACAACCGGCCGCTGCTGCTGCTCGACCGCAAGGGCGAAGGCCGCGTCGGCATGCTTCTGTCCGACCAAGGCTGGCTGTGGGCGCGCGGCTTCGAGGGCGGCGGCCCCCATGTCCAGCTCTACCGGCGCATCGCCCACTGGCTGATGAAGGAGCCCGAACTCGAGGAAGAGCGGCTGACCGCCGACGGCCGCGGCATGGTGCTTGAAATCCGCCGCCAGACGATGAGCGACGACCCCGGCCCGGCGCAAGTCATCACGCCGTCCGGCAAGGCACTGATCGTCAGGCTCGAGAAATCCGAACCAGGCGTCTTCCTCGGCAGCGTCGAGACCAACGAAATCGGTCTCTATCAGGTCGGCAATGGCGACCTGACGGCATTGGCCCATGTCGGGCCGGTCAACGCCCCGGAATTCACCGACGTCGTCTCCACCGAGAACCGGCTGAAACCACCGGCTGAGGCAACCGGCGGCAGCGTTCGCCGGCTGGCGCCGGCCTCAGCACTTGGCACTCTCACCAGCACCGTCACGCTGCCATCCGTAGTCCCGGTCCGTTCCTCGGGCGCTGCCTCCGGCGATGATTGGATCGGCCTGCGCACCACCGACGACAGCGTACTCAAGGCCGTCTCGCGCGTGCCGCTGTTCGGCGGCTTCCTCGGCCTCGGCCTGCTGCTTCTGGCGATGGGCTCGATGTGGTACCGCGAAGGGCGGTAACGCGGTTTATCCTTCTCCCCTTGTGGGAGAAGGTTGATTGGCGCGCAGCGCCAAGACGGTTGAGGGGTGTTGGACGGAGTGCCGTCGTTGCCAAGCTGGAACACCCCTCATCCGACCGCGCTTCGCGCGGCCACCTTCTCCCACAAGGGGAGAAGGAAGAAAGCGAACCGCCCTACTCCTCCGGCTCCGTCGTGAACATCAGCGGGTAGCCCTTGGCCTTGCCGGCATCGGTTGCCCGCGCCGCCTTGGTCTCGGCGACATCCCTGGTGAAGACGGCGACAACGCAGACGCCGCGCCGGTGCGCGGTGATCATTATCCTATGCGCCTGGTCTTCGCTGAGCTTGAACTCGGACTTCAGCACCGTCACGACGAACTCGCGCGGCGTGAAATCGTCGTTGACCAGGATGACCTTGTAGAGCTTCGGCCGTTCGACCTTCGGCTTCGTGCTGGTACGGGGTTTTGTCGTGATTTCAGGCATTGGACCGGCAATTGCGTACGACAGCTTTGCGGTCATTTTGACATGGACAAAAGCGGTCGTCCATTCAACCGCGCGCGATCGGCTTCCCGGCAGGCGCAGTTCAAAGTCCGTGCCTATGTGGGAACTGCCGTCTGGCGTTCAACCGGGGGTGTGGGCCGGGCCTGGCCCTATTGTATGCACGCAACAAAAAAGACGACCGCTCCAGGCAAATCGCAACTGGAGCGGTCTTCTCGTAGGGTAGAAAGATGTCGCTTGATCAGGCCTTCGGGGCTGCCTTGACCGCGTGCTTCTTGTGCTTCTTGACGGTCTTCTTGGCAGCGACCTTCTTCACGGCCTTGGCCGGCGCAGCGGTCGTCGTTGTCGTCGCAGCCGGGGTGGTGGTCGCGGCATTGGCGCTGCTGGCGCCGAGAACCGGCATCGAGACGGCCAGCGCGATGGCGAGACCGAGGGCGGAGAGGAGGGACTTTTTCATGGCTTCACTTCCTTTTTGTGCAGATCGGATTGAGTGTCACTGAACGGGATCGATCGGTGTCACTCCAAGCAGCTTCAAAGCGTTCGCGAGCATCCGGATTCCCTGTGCCTGTTTCTTGTTGGCGCAGAACCGGTTTCCCTTTCTTTGAAGTGCTTTCGCCGCGGTGACCTGCGTTGCCGCGGCATGGGTTTCGAGGGCTTCGTCAAACTGGCGGTTCAGATCGATGCAACGCTCGCTGCGGGTGGTCGCCACCTTTGCATCGGCCGCCTTTGCATTGGCCACCTTCGCATCGGCCAGTTTTGCATCGGCATGTTCGACCGCGACCGTGACGAGCGAAATGGAAAGCAACGCACCCATCAGACTGATCGAGAACCTTTGCATTGGTCTGTCCGTAATCCCGTAACGCGTGTCGCAGCCGATGACCTGACCGCCACGGCACCACTTATGCCTTTGATTTTTTTCGGCAGTTTTTCCGGATTGTAGAATTTTGTTTCTGGATTGTTTCTGGGCAGCCCGGATCGGGCCGCCGATCTCCACTGGCCAACTTATGGCCTGAATTCTATCGTCTGGCTGACAGCCGAAGCAGCGCTTGGGCGATCCACAAATGACAGGTTCCCTGTGAAATCCGACCCCCACATACTGATCGTCGACGACGACAAGGGCATTCGCGACCTGCTTCAGGAATTTTTCCAGAAGCGAGGGCTGCATACATCGGTCGCCGCCGACGGCACCGAGATGGAGACCATCCTACGCCGCGCCCAGGTCGACCTGATCGTCCTGGACGTCATGCTGCCCGGCAAGAGCGGGCTGGAGCTCTGCCGCGAGTTGCGCGCCAATTATTCGACGCCGATCATCATGCTGACCGCGGTTACCGAAACTACCGACCGCGTGGTTGGGCTGGAGATGGGTGCCGACGACTACGTGCCGAAACCCTTCGATCCGCGCGAGCTGCTCGCACGCATTCGTGCCGTCTTGAGACGCAATGGCGCCGCCGAACCGCGACGCGCGGCCTCGCGGCAGATCTACCATTTCGCCGGCTGGACGATGGACTGTTCGCGCCGCCGGCTGATGGCGCCCGGCGACGTCAGGATCGAGCTGACGATGGCCGAATTCAATCTACTGCAGACCTTCGTCAAGAGCGCGCAACGCGTACTGAGCCGCGAGCAGCTGATCGAGCTGTCCGGCGGCGACAGCGGCTACAGTTTCGACCGCAGCGTCGACATTCTGGTCAGCCGGCTGCGGCGCAAGATGGAGGATGACCCGAAAACGCCGAAGCTGATCTTGACTGTGCGCAGCGGCGGCTACCAGTTCCTGCCTGAGACGACCGCCGAATGAGACGTATTCTGCCACAAACACTGCCGGTCTGGGTGCTGCTCATCGTCATAGCCGGCCTGCTGATCAGCCAGATCGCGACCCTCTACATCGTTTCGCGCGACCGTGCCGCCGCCAATGACGTCGTCGATCTCTACCGGCTGAACGACCGCGCCTTCTCGCTGGTACAGCTGATGCATGACGCCACCCCCGAACAGCGCAAGGCGACGGCGTCCGGCCTGTTCAACGCCACTTATGCGCTCACCGTTTCCAACACGCCTGCCGTTACTTCCTCGATAGCCGGCGACGACGAGCTGGCCGAATTGGAGGACATATTGGTCGGCCGGCTATCGAAGTTCGGCATCACCGACGCGCGGGTCCGCCGCGACCCGGCAACGCACGAAGCCGACGCTCCCGGCGGGACGGTCGCCGGTCCCGATATTGGCCAGGTCGAGCGCGACCTGCTGGTGCTGGCGGCCGATTTCGCCCAGAGCGACAAGCTGACCGCTTCGCTTCGCTTTGCCGACGGCCAATGGCTGAACTTCACCGAGCCGAACACGCCGGCCGGGCCGATATTGAGCTTCGATAGCCTGCCACTCTATGCCTTGATCGCCGGGCTGGTGGTGGCTTCCTCGATCTGGTCGCTGCGCCGGCTGACGGCGCCCTACCGGATGATGGAGACCGCGGTGAAGCGGATCGGCGAGGACCTGAAGAGCCCGCCGATCGCCGAGAGCGGCAGCCGCGAGGTGCGTACCGCGGCAAAGGCGGTCAATGCCATGCAGGCAAGACTGCGCGCCTACGTCGAGGACCGCGAGCATCTTGCCGCCGCACTGGCGCACGACCTGCGCACGCCGTTGACCAGGATGCGGCTGCGCCTCGAACTGCTGAGGAATTCGTCCGTGCGCGCCGCACTGGCGCACGACCTCGCCGACATCGAAGGCATTGCCAGCTCGGTCATCGACTTCGCCACTTTCGAGGTGACCGAGGAGAAGAGCGAGAGGATCGATTTCTGGTCGCTGGTAGAATCGATCGCCGACGGCTTCGACGAGGTCTCCTTCGACAATGAGGACGCGCGCTCGCGCGGCCTGATCTGCGTCGCGCAGCCGGTCGCGCTACGGCGCTGTGTCACCAACCTCGTCCAGAACGCGGTGACCTATGGCAAGAGGGCGCATCTCAGCCTGCGTCAATCAGGCAAGACAATCACGCTGGCGATCCATGACGAGGGTCCGGGCATCCCGCAAGCCGAGCTCGACGCCGTGTTCGGCTCGTTCGTGCGCCTGGAACAGTCGCGCAGCCGTCAGACCGGCGGCCTCGGCCTCGGCTTGACCATCGCCCGCAACATCGCCCGTAGCGCCGGCGGCGAAGTCAGCCTGTCCAACCATCCCGATAGCGGCCTGATGACGGAGCTGCGCCTGCCGCTGGCGGTTTAGCTTGCGTATCGGGCTAAGCCGGCGTTCCTTCGCGCCCCCCTCTGTTCTGCTGGACACCTCCTCCACAGGTGGGGAGATTGGCCGTCATCGCCGATTTCGCCAATTACAAACGTTGGAATGTGAGAGCCGTCCGCGAAGCCGCCGATCTCCCCCCAAGTGGGAGAGATGTCCGACAGGACAGAGGGGGGCGCGACAGAACTCGGCGTTTGGTCTTGGTTCTCTCCCCAAGGAGAAAAACTATCTTCGCAACACCGCGCTCAACACATCCCTGACGCCGATGGCGCCGACGAAGCGCGACTGCTCGTCGAATAGCGCGACGGGTGCGGTCTGCGAGCGATGCATGGCCAGCATCACGGTCTTCAGCGAGGTGCCGGGATTGGCCCAGAATACCTGAGCCGTCTCCTCCGGCTGGGCTTCGACATCGGCGCAGGACACCCAGACCGCCGGCTTGCCGTCGCGCTCGGCCGCCGCCACCAGCCCATGCTCGTCGATCTTGAAACGTGTCGTCCTGCGCCGGTCGAGCCACACCCAGCCGTTCTCGCCATGTTCGAGGTCGCGTCGGTCGCGCATGACGTTCCACGCGGTCAGCACCGAGAGCGGGTTCACATTGGCGATGAAGTCGCGGACATAGTCGTTGGCGGGCCGCAGCACGATGTCTTCCGGCGCGCCTGTTTGCACGATGCGCCCGCCTTCCATGATGGTGATATGGGTGCCGATCTTCAGCGCCTCCTCGAGGTCGTGGCTGACGAAGATGATGGTCTTCTTCAGCTCGGCCTGGAGCTGCAGCAACTCGTCCTGCAGCTTGGTCCGGATCAGCGGATCGAGCGCCGAGAACGGCTCGTCCATGAGCAGGATCGGCGCCTCGGTGGCAAAGGCGCGCGCCAGGCCGACGCGCTGCTGCATGCCGCCGGACAGCTCATGCGCATATTTCTTCGACCACTGGTCGAGATGAACCAGCTTCAGTTGCCTGTTCACCCGCTCCTTGCGCTCGGCTTCGGGTACGCCGGCGAGCTCGAGGCCAAGGCCGACATTCTCCTCCACCGTGCGCCACGGCAGCAGGCCGAACTGCTGGAACACCATCGCCACCTGCTTCTGCCGCAGCCGCCGAAGCGTCGCCTCGTCGCAGGTGACGACGTCGACCGTACCGTCGCCGTCCTTGACCAGCACCTGGCCGCGCGAGACGACGTTCAGCCGGTTGACGGCTCTGAGCAGCGTCGATTTGCCGGAGCCGGAAAGCCCCATCAGCACCGAGATCTCGCCCTCGTTCACGGTGAGGCTGGCGCCGGCGCAGCCCAGCACGTTGCCGGTCTGTTCGAGGATCTCGGCGCGGGTGGCGCCGCTGTCGATCAGCGCCAGCGAGCCGGCCTGGTCGGCGCCGAAGACGATGTCGACATTCCTGAAATCGACGGCGACGGTCATTTCTTGCCTCCCACGCCGATGCGCGTCATCCGGTCGAGCACGATGGCGAGCACGACGATCGCCAGCCCTGCCTCAAGCCCGAGGTCGATCCTGCGCGAACCGAGCGCCCGGTTGATTTCCGTACCGAGGCCGCCGGCGCCGATCAGGGCGGCGAACACCACCATCGACAGCGACAGCATGATCGACTGGGTCAGCCCAGCCATGATGGTCGGCAGCGCCGAAGGCAGCTCGACCTTCCACAGCAGCTGGCGCTTGGTGGCGCCGAACGCCTCGCCCGCCTCGACGATCGATTTCGGCACTGAGGTGACGCCGAGATGGGTGAGCCGAACCGAGGTCGGGATGACGAAGATGATGGTGACGATCAGGCCGGGCGCGTTGCCGAGGCCGAACAGGGTCAGCACCGGGATCAGGTAGACGAAGGTCGGCAATGTCTGCATCAGGTCGAGCACCGGCAGCATGACGCGATACACCTTCGGCTTGTGCGCGGCCCAGATGCCGAGCGGCACGCCGATGGCCATCGACACGGCGGCGGCGGCGACCACCAGCACCAGCGTCTCCACCGTCTGCTTCCACAGGTTCTGGTTGAGGATGAACAGCAATCCGATGAATACCGCCAAAGCCAGGCCTTTCGAGCGCTGCAGGAAATAGGCGAGCAGAGCGATCAGCGCGATCAGCAGAACCGGCGGCAGCAACAGCAGCCCGTCGACGATGCCGTCGAGCAGGAAGTTGAGGCTGTTGGAAAAAGCCCTGAAGATGGTGTCGAAATTGTCGGTGAGAAAGCCGAAAAACGCCTTCCCCCATGCCCCGATGGGAATCTTGTAACTGACCAGGAATTTGGAGATCGGATCCATCTAGCCCCTCTTCTGCCGGCGCCGTCCTTCGCCGGACGGTCATCTTGTCACAGGATACGAAAAAGGGCAGCCATTTCTACCGTGGCTGCCCCTTGTCTCGTCATGCCAGATGGTCGGGTCAGCTTCCGAGCGCCGTTTTCACCGCAGCCGCCGCATCGCCGCCGTCGAAGGTGGTGACGCCGGCGATCCAGGGAGCGACCGCGTCCGGGTGCTTCTTCAGCCAGTCGGTCGCGACCGTATTGGCATCGCCGCCCTTCAGGATCGCGTCCATCATCTCGCCTTCCATGTCCAGGTTGAACTTCAGATTGGCGATGAACTTGCCGGCGTTCGGGCATTCGCTCATGTAGCCCTTGCGTACATTGGTATGCACGGTGGCAGCACCAAAGCCGCTATCGCCCATCCCCTCGAGATAGGTGATCTTCATGGCGCCCATCACCGGATGCGGCGTCCAGCCGAGGAAGGCGATCCATTCATTGTTCTTCATCGACTGCTCGGCCTGGGTGAGCATGCCGGCCTCGGAAGATTCGACCAGTTCGAAGCCTTCGAGATTGGTCTTCGGATCCTTGATCATGTCGAGGATGATGCGGTTGCCGTCATTGCCGGCCTCGATGCCGTAGATCTTGCCGTCAAACTTGTCCTTGAACTTGCCGAGATCGGTCAGCGTCTTGACACCGGCATCGGCGACATAGGTCGGAACGACGATGCCGTAGCCGGCACCGCTGAGATTTTCGCTGACGGTCTCGACCGAGCCTTCGGCGGCATAGTCCTTGATGTCGTTGGTCATCGACGGCATCCAGTTTCCGAGGAACACGTCGAGGTCTTTGTTCTTCAGCGACGCATAGGTCACCGGCACCGAAAGCTGGATCACCTGCGGCTCGTAGCCCAGCGCCGTGAGCAGCACCGAGGCGACGCCGGTGGTCGCCTGGATGTCGGTCCAGCCGACATCGGACAGCCGCACCGTCTTGCAGCTTTCCGGATCGCCGGCGAAGGCCCCAGTCGTGGATAGAAAAGCCGCCAGGCCGAGGCCGGCGACGAATGAACTCATACGCGACATGAAAATTCTCCCATTTCAGTTCTCGGTGAAGCGACGCGACGGTTTTATCTCCGCCTTTGTTCCGTCAGCCAAACATCATTCTGCTGCGGTTTCAAGCACTAAGGCAATCACGAACAACGGCGCAGGCTGGCCGATCAGCGACACGCCCGCCGCTTTCCGGATGGAAGTCGTCTTTTCCCGGTGGAATGTAGGCGCTCCCCCTCCCCGCTTTGTTGCAACTCGGCTTAAAAGGACGGCATGGCCAAGCTGTACTTCCATTATGCGACGATGAATGCCGGCAAGACGACGATGCTGTTGCAGGCCTCGTACAATTACCGCGAGCGCGGCATGACGACGATGCTGTTCATCGCCGGCCACTACCGCAAGGGCGATACCGGGCTGATCTCGTCGCGCATCGGCCTGGAGACGGAAGCCGAGATGTTCCGCGACGGCGACGACCTGTTCGCCCGGGTCGCCGAGCATCACGACCACGCCACGGTCCATTGCGTCTTCGTCGATGAGGCGCAGTTCCTCGAAGAGGAGCAAGTCTGGCAACTCGCCCGCATCGCCGACCGGCTGAACATCCCGGTCATGTGCTACGGCCTGCGCACCGATTTCCAAGGCAAGCTGTTTTCCGGATCGCGCACCCTGCTGGCAATCGCCGACGACCTGCGCGAGGTGCGCACCATCTGCCGTTGCGGCCGCAAGGCGACGATGGTGGTGCGCCTCGGCGCCGACGGCAAGGTGGCGAAACAGGGCGAACAGGTGGCGATCGGCAAGGATGTCTATGTCTCGCTCTGCCGCCGCCATTGGGAAGAGGAAATGGGCCGCGCCGTGCCCGACGATTTCATCGGCTTCACCAGAACCTGACTAGCGCTATTGCCTTCATCCGACCTCCCGGCCGACATTCGTTCGCCAATCGCGCCATCGTGCGGCGCTTATTTAAGGCCTGCTTGCTATTTCAGAACCTCTCAGCCAGAGCCGTCGGGGAGTTCCCATGCTTCGAGCCATCTCATCTGCAACTGCTTTCCTCATCGCCGGCGCTCTTGCCGCGCATGCCGACGGCGATGCCGCTCTCGGCAAGAAAGTCTTCAACAGATGCATGGCCTGTCATGAGGCCACGAGCGACCACGACAAGGTCGGCCCGCATCTGCTGGGTGTCGTCGGCCGCAGCGCCGGCACCGCGGACAGTTATCTCAGCCGCTACTCGCAGGGGATGAAGGACGCCGGCGCCGCCGGCCTGGTCTGGGACGAAGCAAACCTCGCCGAATACCTGCGCGCGCCGCGGCAGAAGGTCCCCGGCAACAAAATGGCCTTCTCCGGCCTGACCAGCGACGACGACATCGCCAATGTCATCGCCTACCTCAAGGCCGATCCCAAGCCCTGAGCGTCGCTCCCGACCTAAAGTCCAGCCGCGGTTGAAGCGGTGTCTGATTGGACGGCAGTTACACCGTAATCATTGCCTGACTATCCTGCGGTCGGCCTCCTGAAATTCTTTTGTTTTCCTGTAATCCCATGTCTTCCGTCTTTCATTCGCCAAACCCGGCACATATATTCGCGGCGGTTTGCGAAACGAAACCGATGCCGAAGCGGGAGGCCCCAATGGCGACATTGCAGAATTTCGACGCCGAGATTGCCAAGACCAAGCAGGTCGTTGAGGACATGCGCACCAAGATCGAGCAGTCCGGTACTGTGCTCGACACGCTCGCCACCGCCGACAAGAAGATCGGCGACGCCAATTTCGACATCGAGAATGCCCGCATCGAGGACGTGCTGAAGCAGCAGAAGGTGATGGAAGGCAATATCGCCGACCTGATTATCGGCCTCGAGGACGCCACCAACGTCTTCGGCGCCGAATTCGAGAGCATGAAGAACTACACCGGCTGGGAAAATTTCGTCGGTGTCTTCTCCAGCCAGCGCAAGCAGCGCCTGCGCACCGACCGCGTCCGCAACATGTCGCTGGCCGGCAATCTGCAGGAGCTGCTGGCGAAATCCGACACCATCGTCGGCATCCTCAAGGCGCAGAAGCAGGTTCTCGACACGCGCTACAAGACCTCCGAGGCCAGCCTGTCGCAGGTGATCGAGCGCCGCAAGACCACCATGTCCAATCTCGAGACCGTGCAGAAACGCATCGAAGAACTCAACCCGATGCTGCTCGACATCGAGAACAAGATCGCCGCCTCGACCAGCCAGAAGGAGCGCACCCAGCTGGAAGGCGAACGCTCGAAACTAGCCACGGAATACAACGAGAAGCAGGCCAAGGAGCAGGAATTGCTGGCCGAAAGCCAGACGCTGGAGCGCTACACCTCGATGTTCCAGACCTTCGTCGATTCCCTCAACAACCAGATCGCGGCGCAATCGACGCTGATCAACAAACTGACCATCGATACCGAGCAGCGCATCGTTCTGTACAAGGCGCTGGAAGATTCGCTGAAGACCGCCGCCCAACAGGATGTCGCCCACAAGATCAATACGCTGGGCAGCCAGGTCGACAATACCGCCGAAGAGACCATGGCCGGCATTGGTGCCGCCTCGCAAAAGCACATCGGCGATCTGCTTGAAATGCACGAGAAAAACATGGTCGCCACCGCCGACATCCAGCGCCGCAAGAAGCTCGCCGACGATGCCTTCGCCCGCCGCTTCGACGATGTGATGAAGAAGCACAATTCGGCAAATTACGTGCAGTCGTAATTGCTGCACGTGCACTGCTCCCAAGGGCTGGCAGCATGACCCCCGAAAACGAAGCTGCGGCGCGTTATTTCTCGGCGATCGCGGCGGCACTTGGCGGCCTCGAAGTGTTCATGCGCGACGATCGCTCGCCGCTCTACCGGCACGGCATCGTCGCCAAGGTCGTCGCCGAATATATTGCGCGGCTCGACAAGTCGTTCTCGTGCTGGCGCAACCGGCTGGGCTTCACCGAGACGTTCCGCATCTCGCGCGCCGAAAGCGGTTTTCCGGTCTTCCAGAACCTGCTCGAGTTGGAGAACGACCGGCTCCAGGCCGATGCGCGACTCGCCAACCTTCCGCTGGCCGATGAGCTGCGCGAGGAAATGGCGGACTTCATCCTGCGCCACAAGGAATTTCCCGAAGCACTGCAGAAGTCGATGGCCGAGCGGCTTTACCTCGAGGACGTCAAGAGCGAGACTACCTTCGGCCCGTTCACGCTGGCCCAGACGGTCAAGGTGTCGGTCAATCCGAAGACGTTGCGCCCCTATTATCTGGTCCACTGGGCCTGCTTCGACGGCAGCGCCAACCTGCCGCTTGTCTATATGGTGACGGTCGAGGATTCCTCGGACGACATGATCCGGCAGCTTGTCGACTCCAGCGGCAAACTTAATGAGAGGATCGACATTCCGCTGCCGGTCGACGGCTTGCTCAATCCCGAGCTTGCCCACCGTTTCGACGATTTCACCGAAAAGAATTCCGCCTACGCGCTGTCGCCGGCGACCATCGCGGTCAACCTCGACAAGGATTTCGAGCCGCTGCATCCCAAGCAACTGCGTCGCGTCGTGCTCGGCCCGTTCTATTCTGCAGGGATTACCGACAACAATTCGACGGTGAGCGAAGTGCTGGCCAAGGTGCGCAAGCCGGAAAACGCCTGGCTGCTGACCTGGACCATCCAGGAGGTCTTTTCCAAGGCCGAAAAGCCAGGCCGCAAGGGGCTGTTTTCGAGCGAAAAGACGACACAGGAATTCTTCATCAATACCGACGATCTCGAGGCCGCGCGGCAAGGCGTGTCGAGCTATGAGAACCATGCGCTGATTCCGCACGAGGCCTATCAGGCGCTCTATGCCGCCGGCGAGGCGCAGAAGATCTTTTCGGGCTACAAGGTCCACATCCTGTCCAAAGGGCAGGTCATCAGCGACGTCTGACCGTCAAATCGCGGAGCATCCTCCATGGACACCGGCCTGACCACCATCCCGGAAGCGGCAATTGAAAAGCACCGTGCCACTGCGCAAAGTTTCATCACTCGCATCGTCGTGCTGGAGGACCCATCGCGCGAGTCCGGCACCGCGCTTGCCGGCACCAACCGCCGCTTCGTCTCTACCGTCTCGGTCGGCTCGGTGCGCCGCACGCGCGAGGTCGAGCTCTCCAAAACCGTCGCCGCCGTCCATTCCGACGACCAGTTGCTGACCATCCCGCAGCACACGCTGTTGTTTCGCGCCCGGCGCGGCACAGCGATAGCGCTGGCCATATCGGATGTCTTCGCCGAGGGCTCGGACCTCGAAAGTCTGCAGGCGAAAAACGCCCGCTCGCCGCTCGAAGGCGATGAAGCTGCCACCTTCAAGAAGCTGCTGTCGGCCTCTGCCTACATCTCCGCCTTCAGCCTTGCCTCCTATTTGTTCCAGCTGATCGACAGCGACGGCGAGGCGCCGAACGACACGCCCGAGCCGGACTTTCTGTTCGACACGCCACAGGATGCGGTGAAGTCGATCGTGGCCGGGCTCGACAGGGCGATAGCAGGTTCGAAGGACGATGCCGACCTGATGACCCGCGCCCGCGCCTTTGCCCGCGTCGCCATCGACGGGCTGTTGGCGCGAAAGGGCCGCTTCGACGGCATCGGTCCGTTCGAGAACGCGCATATCCGCATCGACGTCGACGATTTTACCCTTGACGGCTTCGACGTCGCGCCGGGTAAGCGGGCAAAGCCGCTGGTGATGACCTTCAAAAAACCGGAAGAGGTCGTCGGCAACCACATCGCCAAATACCAGTCAGTCAAGCTTGCCAAGATGCTGATGGCCTACGACTTCGAGCGCGAGCTGAACCCGTTCGTCGAGCTCGGCGGCTTCCTGTTCACCTTTATCGGCGATGGCGCGCCCGGCACCGGCAAGACAACCTTGATCCAGATGATCGCCGGTCTTCTCAATGGTTATTGCCAGGTCGCCGGCTATCCCTTCGCTTACGAGAATTTCGGCGTCGACCAGATCTCCTCCTACCAGGGCAAGTCGGGCCAGAACTGCCGACAGTTCATCAACAATGTGCTGAACCCGCGCGTCATCGGCTTCGGCACCATCGACGATATCGACCAGGTGGCGGCACGCCGGTCCGACGACCGCGCCTCGGCCGGCCAGCAGGAAATCACCGGCGTCCTGATGGACGCCTTTGGAGGTGCGGCGACCGTGGTGCGCGGCAATTGCTCGTTCGGCATGTTTTCCAACTATCCCGAGAACGTCGACGACGCATTGCGCCAGCGCGCCGGCGCGCGCTGGCTGGTCGATGGCCCGCAGAGCCGCGACGACTACATCGACATCTTCGTTCTGCTCGCCGGCAAGAACCACAAGATCCCGCTCGGCGAGCACAAGCTCTACGCTGCCCAGGAAATCCAGCGCGCGGTGATGGAAGCCTACGAGGAGCATGAAAAGCCGCAGGAAGACGGGCTGATAAAGGTCTATGAGCGCTACATGAAGGAAAACGGCGCGCCGAAGACGATGGCTGACATCGGCACCTATCTGCACTTGATCAAGGATGCCGAGCCGCGCTTTACCGGCCGCGCCATCAAGAACGTTACCGATGCCATCAAGATGCGCGCCATGGACATCGAATTGCCGGACGAGTGGTTCGAAAAGCCGGAAGCCTTCATGCACAAGGGTTACGACGACAAGAAAGCGATGATCGAGGAGCTGCGCGGGCCATTCTCGATGGACATGGTCATGCAGGAGATCAACCGCTATGCGGATTCCGAATTCCGCTATTCCGACAAGTCCGATGATGCGGCGGTGACCAAGATGATCCGCGACACCCGTCTGCGGGAGCGTGCCGTCCGCGAGATCGAGGGGTTGAAGAAAAAGGGGCTGTGGAATGCGTGAGATGCGCCGACGCCACCTTCTCCCCTTGTGGGAGAAGGTGGCGTCGAAGGCGACGGATGAGGGGTATTCGTCAAGCTGGAACACCCCTCATCCGACCGAGCTTCGCTCGGCCACCTTCTCCCACAAGGGGAGAAGGAGCGTTCGCGCCCCTCATCCGCCCTTCGGGCACCGTCTCCCCGTGAACGCGGAGAAGGAATAATGGCCAAGAAACCCGATCTGTTGCGCGACAACGAGCTGATCTACGGCCGGCTGCTGACGATCGACGAGCCGCACCTGATCCAGCGCTACAACAAGGCGATGGTCGCGTTCGGCTTGAAGCCGACCAAGTTGAGAAGCTTCGAGATCGACCGCACTGGCTTCTCGCCGCAGGTCGCCGAGGAATGCGGCGACTACAGCTACCTCGATCCGAACGAGGTCAACCGCCGCTTCATCATCCTGACGCCGTCGCAGATCGACCTGCCGGTGGTGCACACGGCGTTCTCCAACACCTCGCTGCTGATGTACGAGTTCATGTCCAAGAACCAGCGCGCCATCGATGCGCTGACGATCAAGGACGTCATCTACGGCGAGATCGAGGATTCGGTCCCCAAGGTCGACGACATCGAGGACCTGCTGTCGATCAACCAGGTCGAGTTCAAGGTGCTGTCGGCCGAGGATGTGCTCGGCAAGGCCGCCGAGCTCGGCAAGCTGGTCGACCGGCTGAAGCAGGAGCCGGATGCCTGGCGCGACAACGCCATGCTGGCCCACATGGTCGAGCTGGCGAAGGTCTGCGGCGACATCCGCGAGAATGCGCTGGTGCCGGACCAGGTGATCTTCCGTCACAATGCCTATTGGACCAGCCATTTCGGCGGGCTCTATGTGTTCGTCGATCCCGACGTGACGACGGTGATCAGCGACCCCGCAGCGCCCGGTTTCCGCCGCTCGCGGCCGTGGCAGGTGAGTTACCTTTCGATCCACGATGCCGACAAGGTGTTCAAGTTCCTCGCCTCGACCGGCCGCATCGAGCTGCCGCGCGCCTCATGGATCGAAACCTCCGGTTATCTCGAGCATCGCGCCGAAATGGTGGTGCGCGCGCTGATCCGCGACGCCGATCCCGACCGCAATCTGACCGACGTCGACAAGGTCTGGCTGCAGACCTGGATCCACGGCCATACCGATCTGATCACCAGGGACGGCAATTTTCCCTTCCTCAACGCCGCCAAGCGCGAGATCGCCCAGCTCGGCCATCTCAAGATCGAGGACGTGTTCCCGCAGCAGCGCTTCCTGGTCATCCGCGCCAAGCCGGACCATGCCGACGCCTGGCTGACCAACCAGCTGATCTCGGACTTCGTGCCGCAGGACTTCGTTTCGCGTTACGTCTTCAACAAGCCGGGCTTCTACAGGGACTATGAGGGCTTCAGCGACGCCTGGCGATCGCATGTTGTGGACGTTCTGAAAACCACATATCTGAAGGACAAGGTGGCGTTTCGCACACGCCTCTACGGCTTGACTGACTGAGGGGTGACATCGCCATGCTTGATCCGATCGTGAGTTTCTTCACCCGGATTTTCCAGTGGATTGGCCGCGGCATCGGCCTGCTCATCGGCGCGATCCTGTGGCCGTTCCTGTGGGCGGGGCGCTGGTACACGCAACGCGGCTGGATCCTGAAGGCGGTGCTCGGCCTGGCTGTGCTCGTGCTGATCGGTCTCTATGTCAACTTCTTCTACGCCACCCAGTGGTGGAACAATTTCGACCCGAATTACGTCGACAAATACACGTTCGAAAAACGCAACAGCTCCGCCGGTGAACAGGTTTCCGCCGGCGCCGGCACCGACACGGCCAAGACCTGCGGAAATTCAGCCATTGCCCAGGTTGCGGCCGACCTGACCGACTTCAACGTCAACCAGAATGCCTGGGTGTCGTCGATGATTCTTTACAAGCTCGGCCTGTTCGGCATCGACTGGGATCACACGCCGTTCATGGACAACAAGGCTTCGTTCCAGCGCGGCATCAACCAGGCGGTGCGGCGCACGGCGACCGAGCTTGCCGATAATCTCGGCCGCGTCCGCACCACCTCGCAGATCGACGCCGACCTGCAGGATGCCCGCGGCAATCTGCAGTTCGACGAGGAAACCTGGTATTTCGGCTTGAACCCGTTCGGCCCCAAGACGCCGACGCCGAGCTACTATCGCGACGCGGTGCGCAAGCTGCGTTCCTTCAACGCCCGCCTCGCAGCCTGCCAGGCGACGTTCGATGCCCGCGCTGACAATCTCAAGCAGTATATCGACCGCATCTCGTCCGACATCGGTTCGACCTCGGCGATCCTCAAGGAGCGTGCCGAAAACCACAATAATGGCTGGTTCGACACTCGCGCCGACGACCGCTTCTGGTTCGCCTATGGCCAGCTCTATGCCTATTACGGGCTGATGAAGGGCGCACAGGCCGACTTCGAGGACGTCATCAAGGAAAAGCACCTGCAGAACCTGTGGGATACGATGGACGCGCAGTTCGTCTCGGCACTGCGCATCCAGCCCTTCATCATCGCCAATGGCCGCGAGGACGGCTGGCTGTTGCCGACACATCTGACGACGATGGGTTTTTACATACTCAGGGTGCGCTCGAACATGGTCGAGATCAGCAACGTGCTGACGCAGTAGCGGATCGTCCCGCACAGCCGGCGCTGGTGAATTTGCGCCGTTGCTTCTGTCGCTTTTCGCGTATTACGCGGCTGTTTTGAGACGGCGGAACCGCGCCTGCTCTGGCTTCTATACGGCGCGGCAACCGGCGCGAAAAGAACCTGTGGCAGGGCAGCCGGCCGCAGAGGCATTTTCTTCGTAGGAAACATAGTTGCATGAAAGTTGACGCCGCGGCAGCGACAGGGGTAGAACATGCCCGCGCCTGCAATGCCGGGCTATTCTTGCGACCACACTAGTCAAATCCGTCCAATTCAGAGGGAAGTCGTCCATGGCCGAAGTGAAGTCCGACATCGAGATCGCGCGCGGCGCCAGGAAGAAGCAGATCCAGGAGATCGGCCAGAAGATCGGCATTCCGAGCGAACATCTTCTGCCCTACGGCCACGACAAGGCGAAGATCTCGGCCGAGTTCATCAAGTCGGTGAAGGGCAACAAGGATGGCAAGCTGATCCTCGTCACCGCCATCAACCCGACACCGGCCGGCGAAGGCAAGACGACGACGACGGTGGGCTTGGGCGATGGCCTCAACCGCATCGGCAAGAAGGCCATCGTCTGCATCCGTGAGGCTTCACTCGGACCGAATTTCGGCGTCAAGGGCGGTGCCGCCGGCGGTGGCTACGCGCAGGTTGTGCCGATGGAGGACATGAACCTCCACTTCACCGGCGATTTCCACGCCATCACCACCGCCCATAATCTGCTGTCGGCGCTGATCGACAACCACATCTACTGGGGCAACGAGCTCGGCATCGATACCCGCCGCGTCGTCTGGCGCCGCGTCATGGACATGAACGACCGGTCGCTGCGCGAGATCATCTGTTCGCTCGGCGGCGTCGCCAACGGTTTCCCGCGCGAGGCCGGTTTCGACATCACAGTCGCCTCGGAAGTCATGGCCATCCTGTGCCTGTCGACCGACCTGAAGGACCTGGAAAGGCGCCTCGGCGACATCATCGTCGCCTATCGCCGCGACAAGTCGGCCGTCTATGCGCGCGACCTCAAGGCCGACGGTGCGATGGCCGTACTCTTGAAGGACGCCATGCAGCCCAATCTCGTGCAGACGCTGGAGAACAACCCGGCTTTCGTCCATGGCGGCCCCTTCGCCAACATCGCGCATGGCTGCAACTCAGTCGTTGCCACGACGACGGCGCTGAAGCTTGCCGACTACGTCGTCACCGAAGCCGGTTTCGGCGCCGATCTCGGTGCCGAAAAGTTCTTCGACATCAAATGCCGCAAGGCCGGCCTGAGGCCCGCCGCGGCGGTCATCGTCGCCACGGTTCGCGCCATGAAGATGAATGGCGGCGTCAAGAAGGAGGACCTCGGCAAGGAGAACGTCGAGGCGGTCAAGAAGGGATGTGCGAATCTCGGCCGCCACATCGAGAACATCCGCCAGTTCGGTGTGCCGGCTGTGGTCGCCATCAACCATTTCTACTCCGACACAGAGGCCGAGATCCAGGCGATGAAGGACTACGTCGCCTCGATGGGCGAAGAGGCGATCCTGTGCAAGCACTGGGCCCAGGGATCGGCCGGTATCGAGGAACTGGCCAAAAGAGTCGTGGCGTTGGCCGAATCCGGCGCGTCGCAATTTGCCCCGCTGTATCCCGACGCCATGCCGCTGTTCGAGAAGATCAACACCATCGTCCAGCGCATCTATCGCGGTTCCGAAGCGATCGCCGACAAATCGGTGCGCGACCAGCTCCACGCCTGGGAGCACGCCGGCTACGGTCATTTGCCGGTCTGCATGGCCAAGACGCAATATTCCTTCTCCACCGATCCGAATCTGCGCGGCGCGCCGACCGGCCACACCGTGCCGGTGCGCGAGGTCAGGCTGTCTGCCGGCGCCGGCTTCGTCGTCATCATCTGCGGCGAGGTGATGACCATGCCCGGCCTGCCCAAAGCGCCATCCTCGGAAAAGATTTTCCTGAACGAAATGGGCCAGATCGAAGGCCTGTTTTAGGGATAATCAACGCTTGAACGGCAAAGGGCGCCGCAACGCTGCGGCGTCCTTCTGCCTGTTCGCGACAGTCTCCTACGCCGCGCTTCGCGCCAGCGCGCGCTGGTTGGAGGCATAGGGTGTGTCGTGCTGGGGTACCACGCCGGTCTTCAGGCAATCGATCCACTCGGCGGTTTTGAGAACGGCCGCGAAGCGCGACTGCAGGATGATCGTCACGACGCGATGGATTTCCTCCCCCGAAGCGTAACCGGCGCTGTTGGCGTACGGCAACGACCCCGTTGCGTCCGACAGGAACTCGACCTCGAAGCCCGTATGCACGGCGTGGATGACCGTCGACAGGTCGCAATTGTGAGTCATGTAGCCGATGACTGTGATCGTATCGATAGAGTTGGCGCGCAGCCACTCCTCGAGGTCCGTGCCGGTGAAGGCGCTGGGCAAGTTCTTTTCGATGTAGTGGTCGCGGTCTCGCCTGGCGATTTCCGGGTGCAACTCGGCGCCATGGCTGCCCTTGGCGAAGACCGGTGAGGTTTCCGGCGCCAACTGTTTGATGACCACCACCTTGACGCCTGCCTCGGTGGCCGCGTCCATCGCTCGCGCGACATTGACGACGCTGTCGCGGAAGGGCGGATGCTGGATGGCGAGGTTGCCGCCATCATAGTCGTTTTGAACATCGATGACGATGAGGGCGCGGCGCGGAGCTTTGCCTTTGGCTGGTTGCGACATGGGGTTTTCCTTTCCCGTTGGACATTGATGGGTGGACGATAAGCTCGGCACCGGATTGCAAAAAGTGTCCCGATTGACATTATTCGAAAGAATTGGGACAATCGGCCTCACCCGTTGCTGGAGCTCCCATGACCGATCCTGCCGTTGCCGCCATCGCCTTCGATGGCATCAGCCCGTTTCATCTCTCCGTGCCGTGTCTCGTGTTCGGCGCTGATCGCACGGAGCTCGGCCTGCCGCGCTTCGACTTCCGGGTCTGCGCGATTGAGGACGGGCCGATCCGCACCGATGCCGGGCTGACCATCAGCGTCCCGCACGGGCTTTCCGCGCTCAATGACGCCGACATCGTCATCGTGCCAAGCTGGAAGGATCTCGGGAGCTCGCCTCCAGCCGCATTGATCGACGCGTTGCTTGGCGCGCACGAGCGCGGCGCGCTGATCGTCGGACTGTGCTTGGGAACGTTCGCTGTTGCGGCGACCGGACTGCTTTCGGGGCGGCGAGCGGCGACGCACTGGGCCTACGCGGATCAGCTGCAGGAACTCTATCCCGACATTCTCGTCGAACCGGAAGTGCTCTACATCGACAATGGCGATGTCGTGACATCCGCCGGCGTCGCCGCCGGGCTCGACTGCTGCCTGCACGTCGTACGGGCTCGTTACGGCGCGGAGGCGGCGCTTCGCCTTGCCCGGCAGATCGTGCTTTCTCCGCACAGGCAGGGCGGGCAGGCGCAATTCATCGAACGTCCCATCGCCAGGACCGGCAATGCGGACCGCTTCACCCAGGCTCTCGAAGCGGTGCGCAAAACCCTGGGTGGGCCGCACAGTTTGGACAGCGTTGCCGGTCACGCCGGCCTCACCCGCCGGACGTTCACGCGCCGTTTCCAGAAAACGATCGGCACCAGTTTCGGTGACTGGCTGACCGACCAGCGCGTCCAGCTGGCGCAACGGCTGCTGGAAGCAACGGAAAAATCGATGGACACGGTTGCGTTCGAGGCCGGCTTCGGCAGCGCTACCTCGCTGCGCCAGCATTTCGCAGCGCGCCTCAGAACCTCGCCGGCGCAGTACCGGCGCGAATTCTCGAGGAGTGCTCAGGAGGAGCGCGTGGCGCACATGCCGAGGTGAAATTCGGCTCGCGCTCGATTCCAGGGCAATCGCTTCAGTGCCGACCTTGGACTGCCATCTGGCCCGAGTAGGCTATCTTTTCTCTCGAAGCGATTGCCCTGCTCTCGATCCTGTCGTGCTTGAAAGGCTCTGCGTCATCTGTCACATATTAAAGCGACAGATGACGCGAAGAGGGCTCGCCGTGGCGAGGGCATTGGAAAAGGCTGCGCCAGCAGCAAAAAACAATGAACTTCAGAAGGTGGCGAAATTGCTAGGCGGCAGCCGCATTCTGGCAAGGCGCCTCAGCAGCGCTTTGGATGCCCACGAGTTGCTTCTGCACGGCCTGCCGGCTTCAGCGCTGGACCATCTTATCGGGCAACTCGTCTTCATCCAGAAGACCGATTCGCTGGAGAAGGCCGTCGGCATGAGCCTGCGCACCTACCAGCGCCGCAAGGATGCTCCGTCCAAGCCTCTCAGTCAGGACCAGAGCGGACGAACCTGGAAGTTCGCGGAGATCCTGTCGAAAGCGACCGACGTGTTCGGTTCGCAGGCGGAGGCAGAGCAATGGCTGGAGCGCCCGGCGATTGGGCTCGACCAGCGTCGTCCAATCGACCTTCTGGCGACGCCGGCGGGGATCGAGCTTGTAGAAGACTATCTGGAACGGCTTGAATATGGCGTTTATGCATGACGCCGCTGCCGGCGGCGCTTGGTGGCTCCGACCTCATCGGATGGCGCCTCGATCAAGCCGCGTTTGCGCCTACATGGGATAGTGGCGAGGGCGCATACAGGGTGGGCGGACGCTGGAACAGCAAGGGCGTGCGCGCCGTCTACTGCTCGATCGATCCGTCGACTGCGATCCTCGAGGTTGCGGTCCATAAGGGCTTCAGGGCGCTCGACACGATTGCGCATGTCATGACGGCAGCAATCGTCAGCGATGTCGCGGATGTGCATATCGTCGACCCCGCCGCCGTGCCCAACCCCAACTGGTTGCGCCCGGGCATTCCGAGCTCCGGGCAACAGGCGTTTGGCGACGATCTTCTGCAACGGCACCGGTTCGTTGTGATTCCGAGCGCCGTATCGCAGCATAGCTGGAACCTGATCTTCGACGCGAGCCTCGCCAGAGGGGCATACGCCATGAAGACCCAGGAGGCGTTTGCGCTCGACACACGGTTGCATCCACCTCCGGCCAAGTGACATAGCCGCCCCCATGTCCATCAGAACGAGGACGTGACCGGCGACAGAAGCACGGTGCTCAGTTGTTGCTGATTACCCGTGCCGGATTGCCGACCACCGTGGTGTTCGCCGCGACGTCGCGCGTCACCACAGCACCGGCGCCGACGACGGCGCCATCGCCGATCCTGACTCCGCCGAGGATGACGGCACTGCCGCCGATCCAGGCATTGTCGCCGATCTCGACCGGCTTGGCGATCTCCAGCCCTGCCCGTCGCCCGGCAGCCTCCTTGTGGTGCTCGGCACAATAGATCTGCACATTGGGGCCGAGCAGCGTTCCCTTGCCGATGCGCACTGGCGCCGTATCGAGAATGGTGCAGCCGGCATTGAGAAAAACGCGGTCGCCGAGAAAGATGTTGAAGCCATAGGCGCAGTGGAACTGCGCCTCGATCCGGGCGCCCTCGCCCGCAGCGCCGAGCAGCGTCCGCAATCCAGGCCCGATGTCGCGACGCTGCCGGGGCGGCAGGCTGTTGTGCTCGAACACCGCGTCTCGCGCCGTGATGCGCAACGCCTCCAGTTCCGGATCGAGGCAGCAATACCACTCGCCCGCCGCCATTTTCGTGCGTTCGCTTTCGGCCATGGCCGCAACTCCAGTCTCAATCTTTGCCAAAGCACAAGTGCTGCAAATGCGGAAGCGCCGGCGGCGACACCACCTCTGGTCAAATACCGGACCTATGGTAGCTTGCTCTCTCGGACCTGTCCCAAGCCGGCCATCGAGGGGATCAATCATGCTGTACATTTTTGCACTCCTGATTGGCATCGTTGCCGGGCTTCGCGCCATGACCGCGCCCGCCGCCGTCGCCTGGGGCGCCTGGCTTGGCTGGTTGCCGGTCGCGGACACCTGGGCGAGCTTCATGGGCCACTGGATCGCCGTCGGCATCTTCACCATCCTGGCCATCGCCGAACTGGTCACCGACCAGCTGCCCTCGGCGCCGAGCCGCAAGGTGCCGCAGCAATTCGGCACGCGCATCGTCTTGGGCGCTTTCACCGGCGCGGTGATCGGCGCGACCGGCGGCGCCACCATCGGCGGCCTGATCGCCGGCGCCATCGGCGCGGTGATCGGCACGCTGGGCGGCGCCGAGGCGCGTAAACGCCTGGCCGCCGCCTTCGGCAAGGACCCGCCGGCCGCCTTCATCGAGGACGCGGTGGCGATCGTCGGCGGGCTTCTGATCGCGGCGGCGGCGGCATGACGGCAAAGACATTCGACGCCATCATCGTCGGTGCCGGGCAGGCCGGCCCACCGCTCGCCGGCCGGCTGAATGCGGCCGGCATGAGCGTGGCGCTGATCGAGCGAAAGCTGGTCGGCGGCACTTGCGTCAACACCGGCTGCACGCCGACCAAAACGATGGTGGCAAGCGCCTATGCCGCGCATCTCGCCCGCTCGGCCGCGGATTACGGGGTGACGCTGTCCGGTCCCGTCGGCGTAAACTACAAGGCGATCAAGGCGCGCAAGGACAAGGTCTCCAACGGCGCCCGCGGCAATCTCGAAGACTGGATTGCCGGCATGGACAAATGCACGCTCTATCGCGGCCATGCGCGCTTCGTAAGCGCCAACACGGTGCGCGTCGGCGACGATCTGCTGAGCGCCGAAAAGATATTCCTCAACACCGGCGGGCGCGCCTCGGTGCCCGACCTGCCTGGCATCGACGGCATTTCTTACCTGACCAATTCCTCGATGATGGATCTCGACGTGCTGCCGCGCCATCTCATCGTTGTCGGCGGCAGCTATGTCTCGCTCGAATTCGCGCAGATGTTCCGCCGCTTCGGTTCCGAAGTCACGGTCATCGAAAAAAGCCCGCGCCTGATCGGTCGCGAGGACGAGGATGTCTCGGACGCCATTTTGTCGATCCTCGAAAACGAAGCCATTGCCGTCCATCTCGGCGCCGACGACATCCGCTTCGCCAGGCGAGGCAACGAAATCGCCGTGACCTTCTCGCCAGGCAAGGCGGCTGCGGTCGGCTCGCATGTGCTGCTGGCGCTCGGCCGCACGCCAAACACCGACGATCTCGGCCTCGACAAAGCCGGCGTCGAGGTCGACAAACGCGGCTTCATCGTCGTCGACGACCAGTTGCGCACCAGCGTGCCCGGCATCTGGGCAATGGGCGACTGCAACGGCAAGGGCGCCTTCACCCACACCTCGTACAACGATTACGAGATCGTCGCCGCCAACCTGCTCGACAACGATCCGCGCAAGGTCAGCGACCGCATCGAGGCCTATGCGCTCTATATCGACCCACCACTCGGCCGCTGCGGCATGACCGAAGCCGCGGTAAGGAAATCCGGCCGCCGCGCCCTGGTCGGCCAGCGGCCAATGACCCGCGTCAGCCGTGCCGTCGAAAAAGGTGAGACGCAAGGCTTCATGAAGATCCTGGTCGATGCCGACACCAAGGAGATCCTCGGTTGTTCGGTGCTCGGCCCGGGCGGCGACGAGGCGGTGCACTGCGTGCTCGACCTGATGTATGCCAAGGCGCCGGTCAGCACGCTGGCGCGCGCCGTGCACATCCACCCGAACGTCTCGGAGCTTCTGCCGACCATCGCCCAGGAACTCAAGCCGCTGGTGTAACGGCCGGGTAGAATCGTGCGCCCATAGCGGCAGCGACTGGACCAATCGACAGCCCAGCGGCAAAAGGGCATGTGTTCCGCCTCTTCTCCCGGAGGCATCCCATGCAGAAGTCCATCGAACGCGTCGCCGGCGACAGCGAAGGCGTTTCCTACGAATTCCCCGTTTTCCGCTTCGCCGGAACGGACAAGACGGCGCCTTCCGCCTATCTGCAGGCGGCACTTCATGCCGGCGAATTGCCGGGTGTCGTCGCCATCGACACGCTGATGCCGATGCTCAGCAAGGCGGAAGCCGAAGGCCGCATCACCGGCAACATGACCATCGTGCCCTGGGCCAATCCGATCGGCCGCGCGCAATATCTCTACGGCGACCATCAGGGCCGCTTTCATCTGGGCACGCGCACCAATTTCAACCGTGGCTTTCCGCGGCTCGCCGCGCCCGACCTCACGCTGCTGCCGGCGCACGGCACGGTCGACCAGCGGCTGAAGACGCGGCTGCTGCAGCTCTCCATTGGCCACGACATCGTGCTCGACCTGCATTGCGACGATGAAGGCCTCGCCTATCTCTACGTCCACACCAGCCTGTGGCCGGCCATGGCGGATTGTGCAGCGGCCATGGGCGTCGATGCGGTGATGCTGTGGGACGAAGACCCCGACGGCACCTTCGAAGGCGCTTCGATCATGCCGTATCAGAATGTCCCGGCCGACGTGGCGCGCCTCCACCGGCGCGTCGCCACCACCGTCGAATATCGCGGCATACTCGATGTCGACGGCGCCCTCGCCGGCGCCGATGCCGAAGGGCTCTATCGGCTGCTGGTGGCGCGCGGCGTAATCCAGGACCAGGCGCTGCGCGCGCCTGGCAGCTTCGTTGGGCTCGTCGCGCCGCTCGAAAACATCGAGATGATGCCGGCGCCCCGCTCGGGCGCGATCCTCTACGACGTGAAGCCGGGCGACCGCGTCACCAAGGGTGCGCGCCTTGCCACCATCGTCCACGCGCCCGGCGATCCCGACGGCCGCACGGAAGTGTTGGCGCCGCAGGCGGGCCTCATCCTGACGCGGCGTTCCCGCCGCATCATCCGCGCCGGCGAAGACCTCTTGAAGCTGGTCGGCGACGGGACGAGCGCCGATGCAAGGTCGGGAACGCTGGAGGACTGACGCACCCCGCCAGGCTACCCCGAAATCGCCTGTCGCGCCCTGGCCTCCAGCCATTCGGCCATCTGCCGGTACGGCACCGGACCATGGCTCACGCGGGCGACGCCGAGTTCGGCAAGCCTCTGGCGCGGCGGCACATGCGCCAGGGCAACACAGAGTCTAGGCAGGACTGCCGGTCTTGGCCATGTGCTGGGTTGCGAAAGCGGCAGCCACCCCACAGACTTTCAAACCTGTTGCGCATACCGCTTTTCGCGGCTATGGATTTCGCCATGAACATGCGCTCGATCAAGACCATTTAGTGGTGGGCTCGCTGACAGCGGCCTGTTCGAACGCGTTCGCGTGACAATAGAGGGTGGCCGCAGCGGAATGTCCGGGCGGCCATTTGTTTTTTCAAGCCATTCCCGGGTCCGTTGCCCCAAAGACGCTGATGGAGACGGCAATGACGACGAAAATTCTGGAGAATGGCGCCGAGCGCTTCGTCACGGCGGGTGGCGTGGCGATTACCCGCCAGCGCCATGACCGGCCTTACGAGGGGGCGATCGACGGCTATGTCGATGGCCTGAATTCGCGCCGCGGCGCCGTGTTTTCCTCGAATTACGAATATCCCGGCCGCTATACGCGCTGGGACACCGCCATCATCGATCCGCCGCTGGTGATCTCGGCACACGGCCGCGCCATGCGCATCGAGGCCTTGAACAGCCGTGGCCAGGTGCTTTTGCCGGTGATCGGCAAGGCGCTTGCCGGTCTTGACGACGTAACGATCGCGGAGACAACGCAGAAACTCATCCGCCTCGAGGTCGCCAAGCCCGGCCGTGTCTTCACCGAGGAGGAACGCAGCCGCGTACCCTCCGTCTTCACCGTGCTGCGCGCCATCACGGCTTTGTTCAAGACCGAGGAAGACGCCAATCTCGGCCTCTATGGCGCCTTCGGCTATGACCTCGCCTTCCAGTTCGATCCGGTCGACTACAAGCTCGAGCGCAAGCCAAGCCAGCGCGATCTCGTGCTGTTCCTGCCCGACGAGATCCTCGTCGTCGACCACTATTCGACCAAGGCCTGGACCGACCGCTACGACTATTCCGGCGATGGCTTCTCGACCGAAGGCCTGCCGCGCGACGAAATCGTCGAGCCGTTCAGGACCGCCGACCGCATCCCGCCGCGCGGCGACCACGAGCCCGGCGAATATGCCAAGCTGGTGCGCAAGGCGATGAAGAGCTTCGAGCGCGGCGACCTGTTCGAAGTGGTGCCGGGGCAGATGTTCTACGAACGCTGCGAAACCCAGCCCTCCGAGATTTCCCGCAAGCTGAAGAGCATCAACCCTTCGCCCTATTCCTTCTTCATCAATCTCGGCGAGGGCGAATATCTGATCGGCGCCTCGCCGGAAATGTTCGTGCGCGTCAACGGCCGCCGCGTCGAGACCTGCCCGATCTCCGGTACCATCAAGCGCGGTGACGACGCCATCTCCGACAGCGAGCAGATCCTGAAGCTGCTCAATTCGAAGAAGGACGAATCCGAACTCACCATGTGCTCGGACGTCGACCGCAACGACAAGTCGAGGGTCTGTGAGCCGGGCTCGGTGCGCGTCATCGGCCGCCGCCAGATCGAAATGTACTCCCGCCTGATCCACACCGTCGACCACATCGAGGGGCGGCTGCGCGAAGGCATGGACGCCTTCGACGCCTTTCTGTCGCATGCCTGGGCGGTCACCGTCACCGGCGCGCCGAAATTATGGGCCATGCGCTTCATCGAGCAGAACGAGAAGAGCCCGCGCGCCTGGTATGGCGGGGCGATCGGCATGGTCAATTTCAACGGTGACATGAACACCGGCCTGACGCTTCGCACCATTCGCATCAAGGACGGCATCGCCGAGGTGCGCGCCGGCGCCACGCTGCTCTTCGACAGCATTCCCGAGGAAGAAGAAGCCGAAACCGAACTGAAGGCATCCGCCATGCTCTCCGCCATCCGCGACGCCAAATCAGGCAATGCCGCCAGCACCGAACGCAGCACCGCGCGTGTCGGCGACGGCGTCAACATCCTGCTGGTCGACCACGAGGACTCCTTCGTCCATACGCTCGCCAACTATTTCCGCCAGACCGGCGCCAATGTCTCGACGGTGCGCACACCAGTGCCGGACGAGATCTTCGACCGGCTGAAGCCAAACCTGGTCGTGCTCTCGCCCGGCCCCGGCACGCCGAAGGACTTCGACTGCGCCGCCACCATCAAGCGGGCCCGTGCGCGCGACCTGCCGATCTTCGGCGTCTGCCTCGGGCTGCAGGCGCTGGCCGAGGCCTATGGCGGCGAGCTGCGCCAACTGCACATCCCGATGCATGGCAAGCCGTCGCGCATCCGCGTGTCGAAGCCGGGCATCATCTTCTCCGGCCTGCCCAAGGAGGTGACGGTCGGCCGCTATCATTCGATCTTTGCAGATCCGGTGCGGCTGCCCGATGGTTTTGTCGTCACCGCCGAGACCGAGGACGGCATCATCATGGCCTTCGAGCACCGCAAGGAGCCGATCGCCGCAGTGCAGTTCCACCCGGAGTCGATCATGACGCTCGGCCACAATGCCGGCATGCGCATCATCGAGAACATCGTCGCGCACCTGCCGCGCAAGGCCAAGGAAAAGGCCGCTTAATTCGAGGGCTCAGTGTTGGGATCTTTTCCCCAGTGACCGCGGCGGAAATCAAAGCCGCCGCCAGGCAGAAGGTCGCCAGCCTCGCCTTCTGGTCGATCGTCGTCGCCTGCGTCGTGCTCGGCCTGAAGCTGGTGGCCTGGTACGTCACCGGTTCGGTCGCGCTTTATTCGGACGCGCTGGAATCGATCGTCAACGTCATTGCCTCTGCCGCCGCCTATTGGGCGATCCAGGTCAGCTACAAGCCAGCCGACCAGGACCATCCGTTCGGTCACCACAAGGCCGAGTATTTCTCGGCCGTCCTCGAAGGCGTGCTGATCGTGCTTGCCGCCTTGCTGATCCTCAACGAGGTCTGGTGGTCCTGGCAGCATCCCGCCCTGCTGGAAAAGCCATGGACCGGCCTTGCCGTCAATGGCGTCGCAACGGTCATCAACGCCGTCTGGGCCTTGACGCTGATCCGCACCGGCCGAAGCGAAAAATCGCCGGCTCTCGTTGCCGACGGCAGGCACATCATGACCGACGTGGCGACCTCGCTCGGTGTGTTCATCGGCCTGGTCGGCGCCGTGCTGACCGGCTGGCAGGTTCTCGATCCGGCTCTTGCGGTAATCGTGGCGCTGAACATCCTGTGGCAGGGCTGGCACGTCATCGGCTCGTCGATGAACGGGCTGATGGACCGCGCCGTCGACACCCAGGAACATATCCGCATACGCGACATCATCTCGGCCAATTGCAAGGGCGCGCTCGAGGTCCACGACCTGAAGACGCGCATCGCCGGCCGCGCCACCTTCATCGAGTTCCACCTGGTCGTCGACGCCGACATGTCGGTCGGCGCCAGCCACGTCATCTGCGACCGCATCGAGGACGCGCTGCAGGCCGAAATCCCTTCCGTGCGGGTCATCATCCATGTCGAACCCGACGACGAAGCGAAACTGCCCAAAGGCACGACAGCCGTGCCGTTCGCGTGAGGCGATAGCGGGACGCCGCCATCCAAAACCTTGAGGTCGGCGGGACAGCACCCCCTCTGTCCCGCCGGCATCGCGTCTCTGAACTGCTACAGCCCGCAGGCAGCCTGCGGCATCGGCTCCAGCCGGTAGACCTTGTCGTCGGAGCTGGTGTCGCCTTCCGCCACTTTCGAGCACAGATCGATGATCGGCAGGCCGCTGTTCGGGTTGGCCAGCATCATCGTGCCGTTGGCGCCGCGGCGAAGGAAGACCTCCCTTTGCGCGATGTCACAGGACGCAGCACCCGTCTTCGCGCTCGCCGCGCAGCGCCACTGGTCGCCCTCGCCCTGACAATTATAGACCTGCGTGACCTTGGCCGATTTCTGCCGCGTGGTAACCGAAACGGCGATATCGGCGCCGCTTGGCCAATTGGCCGGATCGCCCTCCTTGGCGAAAGACGCCAGCTCGACCGCTCCGCGGAAAACCCTGATCGACTGGGTCAGCTGGTCGGGATGCGAGCCGAGATGCCCGGCGTCGTAGTCGCGTCCGTAGCAGAAGGGCTGGTCCGGCTTCAGCCGCTCGCGCAATGGCGGGCCAAGTGCCGGGTCGATCGGGTCGATGCGCGCGAACTCCGCCTTGCAGGTGGCGGCCGGCATCGGGTCGAGCCTGAAGCCGGTATCGTCCTTGCCCAGCGCCTGCCTTTCGTACTCCGCCTTGCCGAGCTCGTCTTCCGAGCCGGCGTCGAGATAGAGGTCGGGCTGCACGTCCGAGACGATCAGCCGGCCTTTGTCGTCGACCTTCAGCGAAGCCATGGTGCGGTCGCAGTCCATGCCGCAACGGATCGGGCCGGTCTTGCCGTCCTCCGACTCATGACTGCACCAGCCTCCAAGCCATTCAGGCGCCTTGGCGCCGCGCACCGTCGTCGCCATGAAGCCATTGTAGGAGGAATCGACGCCGGTGCTTGGCTCCTCGTTCGGCCGGCTGACCGGATCGCGGCCGTAATAGAAGAAGATGCGCGTCACCTTCTGCTGCGGATGCGACTTGAGATGCGCGGCGTCATAGACGCGGCCGAAGCAGGCGTCCTTGCCGTCGGGGCTGAGCTCGGTGAGTTTGAGCCTGTCATCGGCGAAAGCAGAGCCGGCGACGGCAGCAAGCAAGGCAACCCCAACTCCGGCGCCCATCACGATCCTTGATATCATGCTGGCTCCCCCTGCCCCGACAAGACGTCGCTTCAATTTATGCTAGGATCGAGGCCGAGGCCACGCAATTTGCGCCGGCCGGATAAATGGAGATAAAGCCATGCGACGCCGCGATATTTTCCGCGTCGGTCTTGCCGGGGCCGCCGGGCTTTTCGGGCTGCGCCCCACCAAGGCGGTAGCCATTGAAGTCAAGGCCGTCGAAGAGGAAAGGCAAAAGGTCGCCTATCACCTCAGCGATCTCGACAAGGTCAATTTCGTGCTCGGCAACATCAAGAACCACTTCGAAGGCACCGACGGCAAGGTCGACATCGCGCTTGTCGTGCACGGCCCGGCACTTGCCGCCTTCAAGTCGAAGGGCATATCGGCCGCCATTTCCGGGCGGTTCGCCGGCCTTGTCCAGGATGGGCTCAGCCCGCACGCCTGCGCCAACACCATGCACGGCATGGATATCGGCCTGGCCGACCTGCTCGACGGCTTCCATGCAGCCGACAGGGGCGGCGTCGTCAAGCTCGCCGAATTGCAACGCCAGGGCTACGCCTATCTCAGGCCATAGGGCAATTCCAGGAAAAGCGTGAAACGGTTTTCCGTCCGGAATTGCGTCAAGACAAAGAGGGAGCGGTTCGCCGTTTCCGTGAAACGGTGAACCGCTCTAGACTTTTACGGACTTGAACGCGAGGACTGCGAAGGCTTACGAAGAGCAGGCAGAGTCCCCGGAGGAATAGACGTGCCAGCCACCACCACCCTTGTCAGCCCCTCTCTGGTCATCCCCGACCTTGCCGGAAAGGCGGTCCTGGTCACCGGCGCCTCGACCGGCATCGGCGCGGCGCTTGCACTTGCCTATGCCGCGCAGAAATGCCGCGTCGCGCTGCATTACAATTCGAGCCGCGCGGCTGCCGAAAACCTGGCCGCGACCATTCGCAACGGCGGCGGCGACGTGTTCCTCGCCCAGGGCGATTTCTCGATCCCCGCCGATGTCGAGCGCGTCGTCGAGGACAGTGCGCAACATTTCGGCCGGCTCGACGGCCTCGTCAACAATGCCGGCGGCATGCTCGGCCGCGTGGCCTATGCCGAGCAGACCGAGGCGCATTACGACGCGGTGATGGACCTCAACGCGCGTTCCGTGCTGACAGCTTCGCGCAAGGCAATCCCATGGCTGAAGCGGCAGGGTGGCTTCATCGTCAACACCTCCTCGATCGCCGCGCGCAACGGCGCCGGTGGCGGCGCCGGCCTTTACGGCTCGGCCAAGGCCTTCGTCTCCAACGTCACGCGCGGCATGGCCAAGGAGCTGATCGGGTTCAACATCCGCGTCAACGCGGTGGCGCCCGGCACGATCGCGACACCTTTCCACGAGCGCTACTCGACCGACGACCAGATGAAGGGCATGATCGCCACCATCCCGCAGGGCCGCGCCGGCACCGCCGAGGACTGCGTTGGCGCCTATCTGTTCCTCTCCTCCGATCTGTTGAGCGGCTACATCACCGGCCAGGTGATCGAGGTGAATGGCGGGCAGTTGATGCCGTAGACGGCGAACTGCATACTCCTGGTTGCGTCATCTCAACGGAGCAAAGCGAATGTACGGACTGATCGGCAAGATGCGGGCGATGCGCGGCCAGCGTGACGCAATGATGGATATCCTGCTCGCCAGCACCGGCGCCATGCCCGGCTGCCTGAACTACATCATCGCCACCGACCCGGCCGATGCCGACGCGATCTGGGTGACCGAAGTGTGGACCGACGCCGAAAGCCACAAGGCTTCGCTGCAGCTGCCCGAAGTCCAGGCGGCAATCGCCAAGGCACGGCCGATCATCGCCGGCTTCGAGTTCCAGGTGGAGACGCATCCTGTTGGCGGGTTCGGGTTGCCGGCGGTGAAGGCGGGATAGAGGGAGAGGCCTATGGGACAGCGCCCCCTCTGGCCTGCCGGCCATCTCCCCCTCAAGTGGGGAGATTGGCAGCTTCGCCGACAGCGCTCTTTTTTGGAGATTGGCGAAGGCCGACGTGACATCCAATCTCCCCACTAGAGGGAGAGGCCGGCAGGCCAGAGGGGGGCGCGAAGGATCGCTGCGGATGGTTGGTGCCATTACCACCCAAGCCCTTTTCCGCGCAAAAAGGGTTCGCATTTTTTCGCGACCGGTCTAAGAGCCCATCTATGGATTCTTCCCCGAACCCGCCGGCCATCGAGCACCTGGCGCGGATCCACAAGGCCTGGCAGTGGCCCGTCCTGGTGGTGGTCTCGGTGCTGTTTGCCGGCGCGCTGGAGCTCGCCGCCCTGCCCGCCGCGCTCTTGATCGGACCGATGCTGGCGGCCATAGCTGCCGGCACCAACGGCGCCACGGTGCGTGTGCCGCGGGTTCTGTTCGGCTCAGCCCAGGCGGTCGTCGGCTGCCTGGTCGCCAGTTCCATCTCGGCCGATATCTTTCCCGTCTTCTACAGGGAATGGCCGCTGTTCCTTGGCGTCGTGATGGCGACGGTCGCGGCATCCAGCCTGCTCGGCTGGCTGATCAGCCGCTGGCGCATCCTGCCCGGCACCACCGCGGTCTGGGGCTCGTCGCCGGGCGCCGCCACCGCCATGGTGCTGATGGCCGGTGCCTTCGGCGCCGACCAGCGCCTCGTCGCCTTTATGCTGTATCTGCGCGTCATCTGCGTCTCGATGACGGCAGCCCTGGTGGCCAAGCTCTGGGTCGACACCTCGGGCATCGAGGTGCCGGGCATCGTCTGGTTTCCGCCGATCGACCCGCAAGGCTTGGCCGCAACATTCGGCGTGGCGCTGGTTGGCGGCCTCGCCGGAAAGCTTTTCCGGCTGCCGTCGCCGTTATTCCTCGGCACCTTCATTTTCGGCACCGTGATCCATCTCGGGCTCGGCGTGACCATGCAGTTGCCGCCCTGGCTGCTTGCCTTGAGCTATACGATGATCGGCTGGAGCATCGGCCTGAATTTCACCAGGGCCATTCTGCGCCACGCGGCCCGCGCGCTGCCGCAGATCGTCGGCTCGATCATTGCCCTGATCGTCTTTTGCGGCGGCCTCGCCTTCCTGATCAGCCGCCTGCTCGGCATCAATCCGCTGACCGCCTATCTGGCAACCAGCCCCGGCGGCATGGACAGCGTCGCCATCATCGCCGCCGCCGCACAGCATGTCGACATCTCCTTCGTCATGGCGCTGCAATCGGCACGCTTCCTGATCGTGCTTCTGGTCGGCCCAAGCGTGGCGCGGCTGGTGGCGAGAAGCCTCAAACCATAGCAGCTCGCCTCTCCCTGATTGGCAGCTGGTTTTCCTGAAACCGGTCGCACTTTGCTGTCGCCGACCGTATCGGGCCAGCACCCGCACGAGCTCAAAAAATAACTTGACGCAAATACTCAGATTTGAGAGCCCCTTCCGTCAATGTACGGAAGAGTGGAGACGAGTTGATGCGGAAACGGACGATGACATGGCTCCTGGGGTTATCACTGCCGGGCAGCGTTGCCCTGCTCGGCCTGTCCGGGCCGGCTCACGCCCAGGATCAGGGCGGCGTCACGGTTCTCAACAAGATCGAGGTCGATGCCGAGAGCGACGAGATCCTCGTGCAGGACGGCTATGTCGCCCAGAAGGACCGCATCGGCACCAAGACCGATACGCCGATGGTCAAGATTCCGCAAGCCGTTTCGGTTGTGACGCAAAAGCAGATCGAGGACCAGAAGCCACGCACGCTGAACGAATCCCTCGGCTATGTCGCAAGCGCCAATCCCAACAGCTTCGGCTTCGACACCCGCTACGACGCCTTCTTCCTGCGCGGCTTCCAGGCCTTTTACAACGGCATGTTCCGCGACGGGCTGCGCCAGTACAACGGCCCCTCGGCCTGGTTCAAGACCGAGCCCTACGGCATCGAGGGCGTCACCATCCTGAAGGGTCCGGCCTCCTCGCTTTACGGCATCAGCGGTCCGGGCGGCATCGTCAATCTGGTCACCAAGCGCCCCAAGGAAGAACAGTTCCGCGAAATCGAAATGCTGCTCGGCGCACACAATCGCTTCCAGGCCGCACTCGACGCTTCCGGCCCGGTGAACGACGACGGCAGCATCCTCTACCGCTTCACCAGCCTCGGCCGCACCAGCGATACCGACCTGCCCGGTTATCCCGACGACAAGATCTATCTGGCGCCGGCAGTCACCTTCAAGCCGGATGAGGACACCAAGCTGACCATCCTCGGCGAATATTCGAAATCCGTCACCGGCGGCACCGCTGCCTTCTACAATTCAGGCGGCGCTCTGACGAACCTCTACGAGGGCGATCCCGCCTGGAACGACTTCGACCAGACCCAGGGCCGCATCGGCTACGAGTTCGAGCACCGTTTCAACGACGTGCTGACGGTCCGGCAGAACCTTCGCTACAGCGCCGTCGACAGCGACATCGAATATAGCGGTCATTACCCGGACGGCGTGGATCTGAAACGCTATTGGGGTCACTACACCGAGACCATGAAGAACTTCGTCGTCGACAACATGGCGCAGTTCGAATTCGATACCGGCCAGGTCAGGCATACGGCGGTAGCCGGCATCGACTACGCCTGGTCGAATTATGACGCCGGCAGCGGTATCTCCTACGTTTCCGTCGGTGACATCAAGGCCGCTCCGGTTCCTTACTCTGGCGGGCAGGAGATGAACCAGCTCGGCGCTTATCTGCATGACCAGATGGAGTGGAACGATTTCACCCTGTTCGCCAGCGGTCGCTACGACTGGGCCGACACCACCTCGACCGCCGCCGACTTCACCAGGTCCAAGCAGGACGACAGTGCCCTTTCCGGCCGGCTCGGCCTGTCCTACCAGACCGAATGGGGCATCACGCCCTATGTCAACTATTCGACGTCGTTCTCGCCCAATATCGGCTTCGTCTATGACGATGTCAGCAGTCCGATCGGTCGCGTCGCCCGTCCGACCATCGCGACGCAAAAGGAAATCGGCGTCAAATACGAGTTTGCCGATTACAACGCCGCCGTCAGCGCCGCTCTGTTCGACATCGACCAGAAGGATGGCGTCGTCTTCGACGCCTCGACCGGGATCAACAAGCAGCGCCAGCTCGACCTGAACTCGCGCGGCGTCGAACTGGAAGCCAGCGCCTCGCTCGACAACGGCCTCAGCATACTCGCCTCCTACACCTATCTGCGCGTGAAAATCGAACGCGGCGCCACGGGAACCGCAGGCAAGGAACTGTCGGCGACGCCAAATCACATCCTGTCGCTCTGGGGGCAGTACCAGTTCGAGGACGGCACGCTGCAGGGGCTCGGGCTGGGCAGCGGCGTTCGCGTTGCCGGCTCGAGCTATGGCGACGACACCAACACCTTCAAGAACGACGCGCGCGCCTTCGTCGACGCCTCGCTCTCCTACGATTTCGGCTACCGCAACCCCAAGCTCGAGGGCGTGAAGCTGCAGGTCAACGCCAAGAACCTGTTCGACACTCAAAAACCCATCTGCTCGGCCGGCTATTGCTACCGCGACGAGGGCCGCTCGCTGTTCGCCAGCCTGCGCTACCGCTTCTGATGTCGATCGCCGTTTCCAGCCGGGCATCGACGCCTGCCGCGATCGTCCTGGCGATCGGCGGGCTCTACGTCGCGCAGAGTGTGATCGGCGGCATCACCTGGGCGGGGCTGCCGGCGGTGATGCGCGACCAGGGCCTGCCGCTCGACCGGATCGGCCTGGTTTCGCTGATCGCGCTGCCCTGGGCGCTCAAGTTTCTATGGGCGCCGGCCGTCGAGCGCTATCGGCTGCCGCCGGTCGGCAAGAACCGCACCGGCACGATCGTCGCCGCCGGTGGACTTGCGTCCATCGCCGGGCTGTGGGCCGTCGGCGCGCTCGGCCCGGAGGCCTGGTGGCCGGTCCTGGCCTGCCTGACCATCGTCGCCTTCGCCGCCTCGACGGTCGACATTGCCTGCGATGGTTTCGCCGTGCAGAGCCTGGCCAGGGAAAACCACGGTTGGGGCAATGCCGCGCAGGTCGGCGGCGCCTATCTCGGCTCGGCCATCGGCGCCGGCCTGTTTCTGCTTCTGGTCGACGCTTATGGCTGGCGCATCGCCGTTTGGGCGATGGCCTTGCTGCTCCTGCCGCTCGGCCTCCCCTTCCTGCTCGGCGCGGCCGGCCGCGCGCGCGAGGAGACGCGCGAGCATGTTCCCAGCCTCCTCGACGCGTTGAAGCGTCCCGAAATTCGGCGCGGCCTGGCAGCGTCGGCCATCTATGTCCTGGCCCAGAAGGCGGCACTCGCCATGCTCGGACCATTCCTGATCGACGCCGGGCTCGACCTCTCGATGGTCGGACTTGTCAACGGCGTCGGCAGCATGTTCGTCGGCCTGGCTGCCGCACTCGCCGGCGGCGCTCTCGTCAAATGGTTCGGCCCGCGCAACGTGCTCGTCCTGGCGCTTTTCCTGCAGGCCGGATCGCTGTTCTTCCTTTCGGTCTTCGATTTTCTTGGTGGCTTCTCGACCACCGCTTTGATGGCCATCGCGGTGCTCAGCTCGTCCGGCTTCATGGCTCTCGGTTTCGTCGCGCTTTACGCGCAGTTCATGCGCTGGTCAGATCCAAGACAGGCGGGCGTCGACTTCACGCTGTTCCAGTGCATGGACGCACTGATGAGCATGGCCGGCGGGATCGCGGCCGGCTACGCCGCGCAGTATTTCGGCTATGGCGCGTTCTTCGCAGGCGCCGGCCTCGTCGCGCTTCTGGCCGCACCGGCGATCGCCTTCGTATCCGACCGCGGCTGACCGCGGAGCATCGTCGCGCGCTATTCTTCGCTGCCGTCCGCCGCTTGCGCCCCGCGGCGCCAGTAGGCGGTGACCAGGTGCCGGTCGCGCGGCACACCCCATTCCTTGCGGACGATCCTGCGGATCTCGCGGAAATCGCCGAACTCGCATCCGGCCCAGACATAGAGATTGTCGGCAAGCGCGGTCCGGCTCCGCTGCTGCAGCACCGCCGGTAACAGCCTGGCTGTACCGGCCTCGCGCCCATGCCGATAGAACCAGGTGACGGCAACGGCCTCGCCCGCGGCCAGCGGCATCCGATCGTCGGGACCATCGACCTCGATGAACGCTTCGGCGCGGGTTGACGGCGAAAGCTGCTCCAGGATCCTGCCGATCGCCGGAAGCGCGGTGTCGTCGCCGAGCAGCAGCAGGTTTTGCGCCTCGGGCACGCCGCCTCCGCCCGGTCCGATCATGCCGATGATCTCGCCGGCAACTGCCTTTTCGGCGAAAGCGGCCGCCGGCGTCTCTATACCGGGGTGGAGGACGAAATCGACATCCAGCCAGCCGCTTGCGGCGTCCAGTGCCCGGATCGTGTAGACCCGCACGACGAGCGCGTCCTTGCCCGACGGCCAGACCATCAGGCCGTCGGCGCCCATCGACGGCCACACCGGCAGCCTGCCGCGCGGCGGCAGCAGCAGCCGCACATGCAGGCCGCCACGGCCAAAGCGGCCGAGATCGTTGCCGGTGAAGCGGACGCGCTGCATATGCGGAGAAATCCGCGTCGAGGACAGCACCGTGATCTCGCGGAAGAACACCGGCGTGCCGGCATCGCTGCCGTCGCCCTGCCAGGCGATGCCCCTGGTCGTGCCGAGATGTTGCGAAAAATGGCCGGCGACCGCCATCTTCATGTAGGACAGGCAGGCTTCATCCTCGGCCGCGACGCGGATCAGCACGTTGTCGTCACCGAGCGTCGCCTTCAACGAGCCGTAATGCGTGCGAAATTCCCAATGATCGGCAAGGCCGGTATCGATCTCGGATTCGCCATGCTCGGCGCGCAGCCTGTCCATCACCGACCGGATGGCGGCACCGCTGATCCGGGTTTGCGCACTCAATTGCTCCATCGCTAAGCCTTTCGATGCCGTTGAATTCGAGATCGCCCTGGACGTCGGCGCCTTTGCGGCATGCCACAGCCGGCCTGGCGTTTCCACTAAAAGATGATAAACATAGTCATGTTTTTGGCATCAAGCCAATGAGTCCCGCGCGAGCAACGGCGGCCGTGGCGGCGAGGTGGCCTAAAGGGCCCTCAAAATATCCTTCAGCTGATCACCAGGCTGGAGATGCGGTTGCCGTCCACGGTGAATGCCATGTCGCCCTCGCCGTTGAAGCCGTTGCCTGTGACAGCGATGCGCACCTTGTAGGTATCGCCCGCCGGTTCGATACGAATGATGCTAAGTTTGGACTGCACGCCGATATTGTCCGACTGGTTCCAGCGCGCAATCTGCTCGCGGCCCTTGAAGGACCGGCCCCAGTCGCTCAGGAAGGCATCGGGCGTGAACGTCTCGAGGAAAGCTTTGGTGTCGCCGGCGTTGGTAGCTTCGACAAAGCGGCGGATGGCATCGGGCGTGGTCATTTCCTTCCTCCAGGTGGCCTAATCCAGCCGGTGCATCAGGTCGTCGTCCAGCCAGCGAGCGAAGAAATAGACCAGTTGCTTGTGCCACCACGGCCAGTCATGGGCGGCATCGCCGCCCCAGTAGTCGACCCAGGCCGGAATCGACTTGTCACGCAGGATCTGTTCCAGCGCCTGCGTATCGGCCAGCATCCGTTCCTCCCAGGCACCCTGCCCGCAGCAGAAGATCAGCCGCAGCGCCTTCAGCCTGCCAAGCAGCCCCGGATCGACGATACCCGGCAGGTAGTCGAGCGGCGAGTTGAAGAAAATCTGTCCGTCGAGCGCATTGCCGAAGAAATCGTGGGTCGAGTAAACCCCCGACAGCGCGATGACGCCGCTGGCCAGTTCCGGAAAGCGGAAGACGAAATTCGACGAATGGTAGCCGCCCATCGAGCAGCCGCAAAACAGCGGCTTCAGCGTACGCCCGCCATTGGCCTCGGCTGCGACAGACAGGAGTTCCGGCAGCGCCTCCTCGCGCACATAGCGGAAATACGCTTCATGCCGGGCGATGCGATGGGCCGGCTCGGCATGGCGGTCGAAGAAGGATTCCGCATCGATGCCGTCCAGCGTGAACAACTGGATGCGACCGGTGTCGACGAACTCGGCGAGAGCCGAGACGGCGCCGGAATCCTCGAACTGGTAGAACCGCCCTTGCGAAGTCGGGAACACAACCACGGGTCGGCCGGCATGGCCGTAGCGCTTGTATTCCATGTCGCGGCCGAGGTTGCGGCCAAAACCCTTGTGGTAGGAAACGTCCATCGCCTCACGCCTTTTCCGCATGGATGTAGTCGACCGCCCGGCGCAGCGCCTTCGGGTCGGTGGAGCGCAGCTGATAGGCGTAGTTTCCCATGGCGCGGCTGAAAACCTCCTCGATGGCGTGATGATGGACGATCATGCCGCCATGGGCGGCCAGCACGTCGGCATGGCTGTGCACATAGTTGAGGTGCCGCTTGCGGCTGGCATAGGCGGTGAAATACTTGCCCCTGTAAGGGCCGCCGGCGGCGTCCTTGACCACCATGTCGGCCCATGCGGCATAAACATCGATATCGAAGGTGTAATTGATGGCATCGGTCATCCAGGCGCCAGGCGGCCGCATGTTGACCTCCAGCGCGATGACCCTGTCGTCCCTGGTTTCGAACAGCTCGATGTGGAAGAAGCGCTCGCGCACGTCGAACGCCTTGAGGATTTTCCTGCCGGCCTCCTCGACCGCCCGGCTGATCTCGGGAAAACAGACATAGCTCATATGGCGGTCGCGGTTGACCACCTCCATGACGCTCTGGTCGTAGCGGTGGCTGGCGGCCAGCACCACCTCGCCGTCGCGGTTGACCAGCCCGTCATAGGTCACCACCAGCCCTTCGATGAATTGCTCCATGACGAAGCTGACGCCTTCCGGCTTGTCCCTGAAGAAGCTGTCGAGTTCGCCGGCGTTGGAGATTTTGAAAGTGTTCGAGGCGCCAGAGCCCGAATCCGGCTTCACCACCACGGGATAGCCGACACGGCGGATGAAGGTCATGGCGCCGGCGCGGTCGGAGCACTTGCGTTGCGGGATGGTTTCGACGCCGCTCTTGCGGAAGAACGCCCGCATGCGGCTCTTGCGTTTCAAATTCTTCACGAAGTCGAGCTTGGTGCCGAAGATGTTGAAGTCGGTGCGGATATTGGCTTCCAGCTCCAGCCAATGCTCGTTGAGCGATTCGAACCGGTCGACGCGGCCCCATTTGTGGATGAAATGGCCGATCGCCCGGAACACCGGCTCGTACTCCTCCATGTCGTCGATGCGGTAATATTCCGAAAGGGCTGCCTTCAATTTGCCGTCCAGCGCATCGAACGGCGCGTCGCCAATGCCGAGCACGGTGGCGCCGGCCTTCTTCAGCCGGTCGCAGAAATCGGCGCCATTGGCTGGAAAATGCGGCGAGAAGAACACGAAGTTCATGGACGATCCCTCCCGGCGGCGAGCCATTACACCCCCGCCGACAATCGACTCTGGCGCATTTGCCGGGCTCGGGGAAGAGCAACTGGATCAGGTGAGCGGCTGGGTCCGCGAAAGGTGACGCCAAAACCGTGAAATAAAAAACCCGCCACGACAGCGGGTCCTCGGCGCCAGTCAGCACCATACCCAAATTACTAGCATAGCTGCCGGCACAAAGCAAGAACAAAGTTGCTATAATCAGGAAAAATCGCTTCATGTCGGCGCCGCGCCTTCATTGCAGCTTGGGTTCCTCTCCCCCGTTTCGCGACGGCGAGGAACCCAGGTCTTGCGAGGCTGGAATAAGCAGCTTCACCCATCTCCCATGCCCCCACTTGCCTCGCTTTGCCCGCTCCTGTATGAAAACCGCATGAGCCCGCGCGCCACCTCTTTTGCGTCTCGTCCGACCGGCATTGCCGGCCAGACCGTCCGCGCGTTTGCCTCCACCCTGCTGCTTCTCGGCCTTATCGGCGATCGCCGGGTTCGCTGAAGGAGCGCCCGGCGGTCGAATTCGCCGCTCACGCGCACGCTCCTTGGCCAGTCACAAAATTGGCACGTCACATCAAGCGAACGAAATTCTGGTAAAGGCGCCGCTCGCCACCAATCCGCCTGAAGCTGGATCCGCGAGCCGCCGGGAGAAAAGACGATGAACGCACGAGAAGATATCCGTCTGAATGTAGAGGAAACCGCCAAGCCCGCGAGGGGCATGCCGGACGCTGCCCGCAAGTACCAGCCCTATCCGACCGTCGGTCTTGCCGATCGCACCTGGCCTTCGAAAGTGATCGACAAGGCGCCGATCTGGTGCTCGGTCGACCTGCGCGACGGCAACCAGGCGCTGATCGATCCGATGGGCCAGGAACGCAAGGCGCGCATGTTCGCCCTGCTGCTCGACATGGGCTTCAAGGAGATCGAGATCGGCTTCCCGTCGGCCTCGCAGACCGACTTCGATTTCGCCCGCTGGTGCATCGAACAAGGCAACGTGCCCGCCGACGTCTCGCTGCAGGTGCTGGTGCAGTGCCGGCCCGAACTGATCACCCGCACTTTCGAGGCGCTGAAGGGCGCCACCAATCCGATCGTCCATTTCTATAACTCGACCAGCGAGCTGCAGCGCCGCGTCGTCTTCGAGAAGGACGTCGCCGGCATCAAGCGCATCGCCACCGACGCGGCCAAGATGATCACCGACATGGCGGCCAAGGCCGGCGGCGGCTACCGTTTCGAATATTCGCCGGAGAGCTTTACCGGCACCGAGCTCGAAGTGGCGCTGGAGATCTGCAACGCCGTCACCGAGATCGTCAAGCCGACGGCGGAGAACAAGCTGATCATCAACCTGCCCTCCACGGTCGAGATGTCGACGCCCAACATCTACGCCGACCGCATCGAATGGATGTGCCGCAATCTCGACAACCGCGAGAACCTGTTGATCTCGCTGCATCCGCACAATGACCGCGGCACCGGCATCGCCACCACCGAACTCGGCCTGATGGCGGGCGCCGACCGCGTCGAAGGCACGCTGTTCGGCAACGGCGAGCGCACCGGCAATGTCGACATCGTGACGCTGGCGCTCAACATGTACACGCAAGGCGTCGATCCCGGGCTCGACTGCTCCGACATCAACCGCATGAAGGACGTCTACGAATACTCCAACCAGCTGAAGATCCCCGAGCGCCATCCCTATGTCGGCGAGCTCGTCTACACCGCCTTTTCCGGCTCGCACCAGGACGCTATCAACAAGGGCATGAAGGCGCTGCGCAAGGCCAACACGCCGCATTGGGAGGTGCCCTATCTGCCGATCGACCCGGCCGATGTCGGCCGCAGCTATGAAGCCATCATCCGCATCAACTCGCAGTCCGGCAAGGGCGGCATCGCCTATGTGCTGCATGCGGATTACGGCCTCAACCTGCCGCGCAACCTGCAGATCGAGTTCAGCCAGGCCATCCAGGCGATCACCGACGCCGAAGGCAAGGAGGTGCCGGCCAGGCGCATCTACGAGCGCTTCCTCGACACCTATGTCGACCAGCCCGGCGCGCGGCTGAAGTTCCTCGACCACCACACCTACCCCGACACCGAGGTCAAGGGCCGGCGCGTGGTTGAAGCCGTGATCCTCGACAGGGGCAAGGAGGTGACCATATCAGGCACCGGCACCGGCCCGATCGACGGCTTCGTCGATGCGCTGTCGCGCCATGTCGGGGTGCCGATGTCGGTGCTCGATTATTCCGAGCATTCCATGCAGCGCGGCTCGAATGCCTCGGCCATTTCCTATGTCGAGATGGAACATCCGGGCGGCAAGCTGTTCGGCGCCGGCATCAACACCAACATCGTCGCCGCCTCGCTCGAAGCCGTGGTTTCGGCGGCCAACCGCATCGTCGGCCGAAAGGGCGGCTAGCCGGGACTGCCAGGCTCGCGCCATCAGCCCACCGGAAATTTTATCCGGTGGTTACGCTATCGCACCATAAGCAGATGCTTGTATGGCGGCGCCAGCGCGATATGATTGTACCTCAACCTGTGCCGAATTCGAAGGGATCGACACTTGCAGCATACCACGCCTGCCGCCCCCGCAGTGCGCGAAACGCTGGAGCGATTGCTTGCCAGCGAAACGTTCGGACGATCCGAGCGCGCGCGCAAGCTGCTCCGCTACCTGGTCGAGCGCGAGCAGGCAGGCGAAGCCGACAGGCTCAAGGGCTTCTCCATCGCGATGGACGTCTTCGGCAAGGACGGCGATTTCGACCCGTCGACCGATGCGGTGGTGCGGGTGCAGGCCGGCAGGCTGCGCGAGCTTCTGCAGCAGTATTTCGCCAATGAGGGCGTTGCCGAACCGGTCCGCATCGCCATTCCGCGTGGCGGCTATGTTCCGTCGTACGAACTCAACGCCATTCGCTTGCCGGCAGAGGCTGAGGCAGAGAGCAAGCCGCAGCCGGCGACAGAGGAGGCGACAAACGCCCCGCCCGGATCGCCGGAAGATGCCCGCAACCGGGCACATCCGGCTGCATTGCTGAGCGTTCCAGCCGTCGCCCCTGCTGCACCTTCGCTGCAGCGGCATTTGCAGTTCTTCTGGCTGGCGATCGCGCTGGTCATTCTCATGCTGGGTGTGCTGATCCTTCGCCAGGGTAGCGTGGTGTTGCTGACCGGCGGCGACACGGCGGTCGAGACCGCGGTGGCGACCGGCAGCATTGCAGCGCCTCCCGTCGAAAACCTCCCCCGGGTCTACATCGCCGTCAAGGCCGACAGCGACCTGGCTCGCCGTGTCGCCGCATCGCTGCGCGCCGGCCTCAGCGGCTTCGATACCATCAATTTCATCGGCCGTGATGCCGACAGCCCGCCCGATCCAGTAACCGACGCCGCCAGCTTCGTATTCGATGTCCTGCCCGGGCCGCGTAGCGGCGACATCATGCTCGAGCTGCAAAGCGTGGCGACCGGCCGCGTGCTGCTCTCACGCAACCTGACCGCCAGCGACAGCGCGAACACCGCCATCGAGGACCAGATCTCCGGCATTTTGACCTCGGCTCTTCCCGCCTCGGGCACGATCTACAACTACATCGAGCAGAGCGGCATCCAGACCGGGCTGACGGCGTGTCTGGTGCTCAACGGCAAATATTATCTCGACCAGAATGCCCAGACGCATGAAGCCGCCTACCGCTGCCTCGAAGATCTTGCCAACCGGGAGGCGAAGTCGTCGCTCGTCTATTCGGAACTCGCGTCCTTGCATCTCGAAGCGGTCACCGACCACTATCCCTACCCCGCCGACGCGACGATCGACAAAGCCATGACGTTTGCCCATCGCGCCATCCAGATGGGCCCGACCAGCCCCTACGCGCACCGCGCCCTTGGTTACCTCAATTCGCGCATGGGCAATTCCGCGGAATCGATCCGCTGGATGCGCAAGGCCTATGAGCTCAATCCCTACGATCTCGCAATGGCCGCCGCCTACGGCTACGGGCTGGTTTTCGCCGGCAAGTACAGCGAGGGCGCCCCGATCCTTGCTCACGCGGTGGACATCGCCAGCGCCCATCCGACATGGTGGGATTACGGGCTGTTCGCCGGAGAGTTCATGATGGGCGACATGAACAGGGCCACGCTTGCCAGCGACGGCTTGCGAACGACTGAAATGAAATCGCATTATCTGGCGGCGCGGCTGATCGGCGCCAAGGCTGCCGGCCGCGAGAAGCTGGCGAGCAGGCTGCTGCAGGAACTGACCACCAAATTTCCGAAATTCGCAGCCGATCCGCGCACAACCTTCGTCGAGCGAAGATATCCCGCCGATCTGACCAACCGGCTGGTGGAGGCCCTGCGTGCCGCCGGGCTTGGCGGCGCCAGCTGACGTCTCCCGGCGCGTGCACGACGTCAGGTGATCGCGAAGATTTTACTGGCCATCCGGACGGCCAAAGCGCAATTCAGACACAATTTGAACCGGCCAATCTGATGCCCCATAGGTCTGATCCCGCATAGGCTGATCTCCACATAAGTCTGACCCCCGCAAAAGACTGATCCCCGCATAAGACCGCCCCGGCATCCTGATTGATTCCGGCACCAAGCCATAAAGTTTGCATGATCCCTTCCCTTTACGCCGCCGAACGGGGCACCGGCCCGACAACGATTGCCTTCCTGCATGGTTTCGGTGGCTGCCACGACGACTGGCGCGATGTGGCCGAGTCTCTGGCGCCCGGCGCGCGGACCCTGGCCTATGATCTGCCGGGACATGGGCTGTCGCTCGATTTTCCGGGCGGCGGTCCGGCCAGGATTGCAGCCAGTGCCGTCCTTGCCGATCTTTCCGCTCGCGGGATAAAGCGGGCTCATCTCGTCGGTCATTCGATGGGCGGCGCCGTGGCCGCCCTGATGGCATTGAGCGAGCCCGAAAGAATGGCGTCGCTGACGCTGCTGGCGCCGGGCGGTTTCGGTCCTGAGATCAATGGTCCGCTGCTGCGTCGCTACGCCGCCGCTGCCGGCACGGATGAAATCCGCGCCTGTCTTGCCGCCATGTCGGGACCGCAAAGCCGGCTGCCGCAGCATAGAGTCGAACTCGTCAACGAGATGCGCCAACGTCCCGGCCAGTTGCGTACACTTGTCGAGCTCGCAGCCGCCATGACCAGGGATGATCGGCAAGGCGTCATCCCGAACGAGCGGCTTGAAACGCTGAATATGCCAATCATGGTGGTTTGGGGAACCGACGACGCGATGCTGCCCGTCAGCCAGGCGGACAGCCTGCCGAAGCATTTTCATCTGCACCACGTGCTGGAAGCCGGCCATATGCTGGTCGCGGAGGCGCCCGGCCTGGTCGTCGAGGCCGTCCGTCGCAATATGCGACGCCGCAGCAGGCGGCTTCGTCCGGGATTCGCCGCTGCGGCGAGCTGATCGGTCTTCGCGCAGGCACGGCGGCGGCGCTGGTGCTGCTCCAGCGAACCCTTGCCCGCTCATCGATCTCGCAAGTGCAATTTGCCGGCGGCTGTGTTAATTCGGTGTTAACCAAACCCCGCGAGGCAACGCCGATGAAGGACGCAGGCGAGAACATCACCCAGATCGATCAGTCGCGAAAACTGTCCGATGCCATTCGCGACGTCAAGAACGCCTTCGCCGACCGCGACGACGTCGTCGTCGACATGCGCGAAGCGCATCGCATGCGGCTCGATCTGCTTGCCGCCGAACTCGCGTCGGTTTTCGGCGACGTACCCACCGACATGGACAGTTTCGACTTCGCCGTCTCGTCCGGCCTGCAGCCACGGCTGTGGATCGACGCCGTCAGCCATGTCGCCATGGGACGCGACCGTCGCACCTACCGCTTTCTCAAGGACACGCGCATTGGCCGCGTCGTCCTCGCCGAATCGACCGACATGAAGGTCGTTGCCGACCAGGTGACGCGCTATGTCGCCGAGCGCGTCGTCGAACGCCAGAGGATGATGGAAGGCGGCATCGAGCAGGCCGTCGCCGGCCTGAAACGCGCCCTGGTGGCGGAGGCTGAGCCGCCGCTGCATGTCCCTGCGCGCAGCAACGGCTGGTCGGCGTTCTTCTCGGGCCTCGGCCTGATCGCCGCCGGCGCCCTGGTCGGCCTGGCGATTTCGCTCGTGCTGTTCTGGGACCGCATCGTCGCGATGAAAATCAGCTTTTAAAGCATTTGCAGCCAAGTGATGTCACTTGGCGTCGCAGAGTGCGGCTGACGACCGGCGAGACGCTCCCATCTGAGTTCACCGCGCCCCGGCAAGCGTGGCCTCGGCCCCCACGCCAAGCTCCATTGTCTGCAGGTCGCTGGGCGGCAATGCCGGCCCGGTCAGGCCGCGGCGCGTCAGCCTGATCCGCCAATTGTCCTTTTCACCGTCGATGTCGAGCAGATTGTATTGCGCCGGCGCATGCGAACTGCCGGGCGCCTGCCCCGCGGCGGCGACCCCGACCACCGGAATTTTGATCTTGCGGGCGCCGATGAAGAACAGCGACGGCACATGCGAATGGCCGTGCAGCACAAGCTCGGCGCCGTGCCGGTGAAGAACCTTGTGGAAGCGCGAGATGCCGAACAGCCGCTTGTTCTGCGAAACGGCGCCGCGCACCGGCGGGTGGTGGATCATGATCACCCGGAACAGGCCCTGCTTGCTCGTGGCGTCGAGGATGCCGCGCAGCCTTTCCGCCTGGCCTTCCAGAAAGAAGCCGTTGGCCATGAATGGAGCCGTGGCGCGCGCCGTCGTGACGCCGACCAGCGCAACATTGCCGCGTACGCGCAAATAGGGAAAGGTGTTGCGGTCGACCGGCGTATTGACGCCGTCGCCGGTCATCCACGCCGCCCACGACCGGCAGGTCTTGTCGAAGGCGCCCGGCACATAGGCGTCATGGTTTCCAGGCACCACCGACACGTCATTGGGCGAGCCCAGCGTCTCCAGCCAATGCTTGGCCATCTCGAGCTCACCGTCGAGCGCCAGATTGACCAGGTCACCGGTGATGGTGAGATGGTCCGGCCCGCTGGCCTTCATGTCGGCGACGATCGTGTCGATGACTGCATCATGCATGTAGCGGCGGCGGTTGCGCTGCCAATTGACGTAACCGACCACGCGCTTGGAGGCGAGATCGCGATAGGTTACATCGGGAAGCGGCCCCAGATGGACATCGGAAATATGCGCGAGCCTGAACATCTTTTCTTCATAAGCGAGGCGCGCGCGGCTTTCCACTCACGGTTTCGCGGACGATGACGACGCCGGATCCGGAGCAAGCCCTGCGTCAGACCGGCTGGCCGGGCTTCAGGGCAAGGCTGTTTCACCTGTACTTCGTGCTGCGGCGGCCGATGACGCTCGGCGTGCGCGGCTTGATCCACGACCGCCGCTCCAATTCCGTCTTCCTCATCCGCCACACCTATGTCCCGGGCTGGCACCTTCCGGGCGGTGGCGTCGAGTTGGGCGAGACGATGATCGAAGCGCTGACACGCGAAGTCTTCGAGGAAGGCAACATCGCGCTGACCGGACCGCCGGTGCTGAAGTCGCTGCATTTCAACCGCCGCGCCAGCCGCCGCGACCATGTCGGCCTCTATCTGGTCGAGGAGTTCAACCAGACAGCGCCCAAGCTGCCCGACCGCGAGATCGCCGAAGCCGGCTTCTTCCCGCTCGACCGCTTGCCCCAGGGCACGACACCGGCGACGCTGCGGCGGATTGCCGAAGTTTTTGGGGGGAATTCGGCATCGCCTTACTGGTAGATCATCTCTTCAACAGCTTTGGCTGCGTCGGTATAGACCGGCAGCATTCATTGTTCTCAGAGAGATAAATGCTGAGCGATGAGGAGAAAAAATGCAACACTGCCAAAACGATAGATTTAGAATCGCGCTCTATGTATCACTTTACACGGGAATTAATGTGATATCATTTTCCGTTATAGCGTTAATTTCGACAATAGTTCTTGGATAGATCCATACATGTTAGCAAAAGTTGGAATATTCATCCAATTCACAATACAATTAGTTGCGGCATTCGTGACATATTTCGTTTTTATAAAGCGACATGCTCAGCTTTTTACTCGCACTGAATTCTGGAAAATGGTCGGCTTCTCAACCCTGATAGTAATGATTTTGGGAATGGCTGTGCTTCTGCCGTCGGGATTGTTACGCGCAATCCCGCCCCAGATGTCGGTCGTGATCGTCATGATCAGCGGCATCGTTGCGTTCCTTGCAACGTCGCTCGGCTACTCCAATCGATTTGGAAATACCATATTGAAAGCTGAACTCGTTAGAAGGGCAAAGATGGACTCCGAGACCTTCCGCTAGATCGCTGATTTCACGCCGCCTTCCTGAACCTGTCCCGGTCATGCGGCGCGCCGTAGTCCAGCTCCGGCCCGACCGGCACGATGCGCGTCGGGTTGATGGTCTCGTGGCTGCCGTAATAATGCGCCTTGATGTGGTGCAAATTCACCGTGCCGGCGACGCCCGGCACCTGGTAGAGATCGCGCAGGTAATTCGACAGGTTCGGATAGTCGGCGATGCGGCGCAGATTGCACTTGAAATGGCCGATATAGACCGGGTCGAAGCGGACCAGTGTCGTGAACAGCCGCCAGTCCGCCTCGGTGATGCGGCCGCCGACGAGATAGCGCTGCCTTGACAGACGGTCCTCCAGCGTGTCGAGCGCCGAGAACAATTCGCCGAACGCCTCCTCGTAGGCTGCCTGCGTGGTGGCGAAGCCGGCACGGTAGACGCCATTGTTGACCGCGGGATAGACCAGCGCATTGATCGCATCGATCTCGCCGCGCAACGGTTGCGGATAAAAATCGAGCCTGGCATCGCCCCATTCGTCGAAGGCCGAATTGAGCATGCGGATGATCTCGGAGGATTCGTTGGAAACGATGGTCTGCTCGCGTTTGTCCCACAGCACCGGAACGGTGACCCGGCCCGAATAGCCGGGATCGGCCCTGGTGTAGATCTGGTGCAGGAAATCGAGGCCGTAGAGCGTGTCGCCGGTGGCGCCGTCCTCGGCCAGGAACGTCCAGCCGTCGGCGCCCATGAAATGATGGACGACCGAGACGGAAATCACGTCCTCGAGTTTTTTGAGCACGCGAAAGATCAGCGTCCGATGCGCCCACGGGCAGGCGAGCGAGACATAGAGGTGATAGCGGCCGGGCTCGGCCTTGAAGCCGCGTTTTCGCCCTTCGACCGGCGTGCCGTCGCGGGTCACCCAGTCGCGCCACTGCGACTGTGCCCGCACGAACCTGCCGCCGCTCTCCCCGCTATCGTGCCAGCGGTCCTGCCATTGGCCTTCGACTAGCAATCCCATGCAATATCCTTTCGCGTTCCTGCTCGATGTAGGGCACCAAGCGGCGCCGCGGAAATCCCCGATGCTGAACAGATCGTCAACGGCTGCGTCGTCGAGTGCGCGTCGGCTGCGCGGGCCGATTGCGGCGGCTGAAAATTGGTGCTAGCGGACATCCGCATGTTCGACTTTGCCATGATCCGGTTCGACCGACGACGAAAGAGCGCCCGCGCTTGATGAAGCGCTGACTGGCGAACGCTGCCGCTTGCAGCAAACCTTTCCTCGCATACCGGAACGCAAAGACCATGAGCCTTGCCGACTTGAAATACCTGGCCGACGTGAAATACCTGCCGGAAACTCCGGCGCACGATCCTGAAATCGAAGCCATCAATGACGAGGCCTTCGGGCCAGGTCGTTTCGTGCTCGCCGCCTACAAGATCCGCCAAGGTGGCCCGCATGAACGGGCTTTGTCCTTCGTGGCCGTCGATGGCACAATCGTCGTCGCCTCGGTACGGATGACGCGCATCGCCGCCGGCGCTGGCCGCGCGCTGATGCTCGGGCCGCTCGCTGTGCGGCCGGCCTTCAAGAATTTCGGCATCGGCCGCCGGCTGGTGGCAATCGCGCTGGAAGCCGCCGCCAAGGCCGGCGCGCCGGCGGTGATGCTGGTCGGCGACGAACCCTACTACGGCCCGCTCGGCTTCAGGAGGCTGCCGCGGGGGCAGATCTCGATGCCGCGTCCGGTCGACCCCGACCGGCTTTTGGCGCACGAGATCGTGCCGGGCGCGTTGGCGAGGCTGGCGGGCGAGGTTTGCCACGCCGACCAGGCAAGGATTGCCGCGCACATCGCCGCGATGGCATGACCGTGCCGGTGCTGTCGCACGGTGGCTTGGCGGCATAGTCTGGGCACGGAGGAGGACGTCGAGATGAACCCGAACGGCCAGATTGCGATCGTCACCGGTGGCGGCTCCGGCCTTGGCGAGGCGACGGCGCGCGCTCTTGCCGCCGGCGGCGCCAGGGTAGCCGTTCTCGATCTCGGTATCGAGCGTGCGGCCAAGGTGGCGGCTGACATCGGCGGCATCGCCGTCCGATGCGATGTGAGCGACGCCGAGAGCGGTGCCGCCGCAGTCGCGGAAGCGGCAGAGACGCTCGGCGCACCGCGCATCCTGGTCAATTGCGCCGGCATCGTTGTCGGCATGAAGACGATCGGCAAGGACGGACCGCATCCGCTCGATCAATACCGCAAGGTGATCGAGGTCAATCTGATCGGCACCTTCAACATGATCCGCCTGGTCGCCGACCGCGCCGCCAGGCTCGAGCCGCTGCAGGGCGGCGAGCGCGGCGTCATCGTCAACACCGCGTCGGTCGCAGCCTATGACGGCCAGATCGGCCAGGCCGCCTATTCCGCGTCCAAGGCCGGCGTCGTCGGCATGACGCTGCCGGTGGCGCGCGATCTCGCCCGCTCCGGCATTCGCGTCTGCACCATCGCACCCGGCATCTTCAGGACGCCGATGATGGCCGGCATGCCGCAGGAGGTGCAGGATTCGCTCGGCGCCGCTGTGCCCTTCCCTTCCCGTTTGGGCGAGCCTTCGGAATACGCGGCACTTGCCTTGCACATCATCGAGAACCAGATGCTCAACGGCGAGACCATTCGCCTCGACGGCGCCATCCGCATGGCGCCGAAATAAATGCGACGGTGATGCCTTGGACGAACCCAGGAAAGACGTGATCCGCGCGACCGATACCGAGGCGATCAGGCTGGCAAAGACGCTGATCCGCAGCGCCCGTTTCGGCGCGTTGGCAGTGCTCGAACCAGGAACCGGTTCGCCGCTGGCCAGCCGGGTCGGCGTCGCCACAGACATCGACGGCACGCCATTGATCCTGGTATCGATGCTGTCCACCCATACCGGCGCCATCCTTGCCGACCCGCGCTGCTCGTTGCTCGTCGGCGAACCCGGCAAGGGCGATCCGCTGGCGCATCCGCGATTGACGCTCGTCTGCCGCGCCGTGCGGCTCGAACGCGGAGCGAACGAACACGCCCGTGCCGAGCGGCGCTACCTCAACCGCAACCCCAAGGCAAAACTCTATGCCGGGCTCGGCGACTTCTCGATTTTCCGGCTCGAACCGGAGCGCGCCAGCCTGAACGGCGGCTTCGGCAAGGCCTATCTGCTCGACCGCACCGATCTGGTCGTGACGGGAGCGATCGTCGAAGAGCTTGCCGCCGGCGAGCAATCGGCGCTCGACCACATCAACGCCGACCATCTCGATGCGATTGCCCTCTACGCAAGTCATTTCGGCGGGGCCGAGAGTGACGGCTGGATCGTCACCGGGTTCGACGCCGACGGGATGGATCTCGTATCGGGCGACAATGTCTGCCGGGTCTTTTTCCCCGAGCCGCTGAGAGCGGCGCGCGACCTCAGGCCTGTCCTGGTTGACATGGCCAAGGCTGCCCGATCGGCAAATTAATCACAGCCGCACAGTTAATCGGCTTGCGTGGAAAGCAAGCCTTGAGATTTGAGCGAAATGTTCTACCTTTGCGAGTGACGCTGAATCGCTGGCGTGCATCTATAGGGAAAGTCTATGGAATCCGACGCTATTGCCCCCATAGCGGCGGATGAGCAAGAAGGCATGGGGGATCTATGGTCTCGAACAAACTAGTCGCCAACGCCGGAACCGCGGCTGCGTTTCTGACGCTGATGGGCAACGAAAAACGTTTGTTGATCATGAGCTATCTGGCCGAGGGCGAGATGTCGGTCGGCGCCATAGCCGAGAAGGTATCGCTCAGCCAATCCGCCCTGTCACAGCATCTGGCCAAGCTCAGGGCTTCCGACCTTGTCGAGACCCGCCGCGACCGGCAAATGATCTATTATTCCTGCAAGTCCGCGGCGGTGCGCGAATTGCTGCACATGCTGGACGGCATTTTCGGCGAAGGTGAACTGTCGCAGATGGCGCACCGGCTGCGTCGCGCCGGGACCTGAGCGGCCGAGGCGGAGAATGCCCCGCCAAATCCGCTTTGCTGCCAAGTCCGCTTTGCTACTGAACGCGCTCGTCGGCGGCCTGCGCAATCTCGTCCTTGAACTCGACCTTCGTGCCCGGCTGCACCATGGAGGCAAGGTCTTCGGCATCCCAATTGGTCAACCGGATGCAGCCATGCGAAAAGGTCGTGCCGATCTTGCCCGGTTCGGGCGTGCCGTGGATGCCGTAGCTTTCGATGGAGAGATCGATCCAGATCGATCCCACGGGGTTGTTCGGCCCGGCAGCGATGGTGAAGGGCCGCTTGGTCTTGACTCCCTTGAAAGCGAAGTCCGGATCGTAATGATAGGTAGGGTTGTGCACCACGCGCCTGACCTCCGCCATGCCGCTTGGCGCCGGCTTCTCGTCGCTCCCAATCGAGGCGGGGTAGACCGCCAGCCATTTGCCGGCACGGTCGAGCACACGCACCAGGCGAGCGCCCTTGTCGACCTCGACGGTGGCGACGCCGGCGGGAGGGTCGCCTCTGCCGACATCAGGCACCACCAAGGTCCTGCCTGGTTTCCTGAGGCTGGTGCCCGGATTGAGCATTCGCAGCAATTGGTCGCTGACGTGGAAGCGCTCGGCCAACCTCTCCACCGCATTGCGGTAGCCGAGCCGCCGCAAGCGGGCCATCCTCTCCAAGCGAGCCGGAATACGCCTGGTGAAAGGTCCGCGCACATCCTTGCGCATCACCTCATAGGTCACCAGCACCGGCTTGGCGGAGGTTGCGATGAGTTTGCTCCAGGTTTGTGGACTGAGCTTGCCATCGGGCGGAAGTCCGTTTGCCGCCTGAAACGCGGCGACGGCTTTGGCGAAGTTCCGGGAAAGGCGACCGTCGATGAGGCCCGGCGAGAAGCGGGCGCGATCCAGAAGGATCTGCGCCTTCAGCAGCATCGGATCGACACCCTTCGGTTCGCCGATAGTGAATTGGGACTGATTGACGGTGGCTGGATCGAGCTTGGCCGCGCGGGCCACGCCGCATGCGAGGGCAAGTGTGGCGGCAAAGACGAGGAGGAGCCTGATCATCGATGTCGTCCCAGGACCGCAGCAGGAGCCCGCCTCTATGACGCGGCATGGCCCCGTGGGGTTCCTTCGCCCCATCGAAATTCTGCATTGAAGCGGCTTGGCCGAAGTGCCGTGCCGCGGGAATCAATATCTCCATGCCGCCAGGAGGCCAGGCAAGGCGTCTCGGCCCGGCGCCTTGTGATTGGATTTGACCGTTAGAACGGCGTGCATCCATTTGGACGCTGAGATACGGTCAGAGCTTCGGATCCGGCATCATGCCTTCCGAAGCCGAATCCCGATTCGCGGCCGACGCCAAGATCCGCCGAGGAAGCCATGAATCCGATCCGCATAGACGACCCGCAGGATCCTCGCGTCGCCGCCTATCTCGACATCCGGGAACGCGATCTTGCCGGCCGGCAGGGCCGTTTCGTCGCCGAAGGCAAGGTGGTGCTCGACACGCTGCTTGCCGCCCGTCGCTTCGAGGCAGAATCGGTGCTGGTGCTCGAGAACCGGCTGGCCGGCCTCGATGACGTCCTGCGCAAGGCGCCTGCCGGGCTTCCGATCTATGTCGCATCCGGCGAAGTCATGGACAGGATTGCCGGATTCCACATGCATCGCGGCATATTGGCGATCGGCCGCAAGGGCGCGGCCGTCTCCGCTGAAGCTTTGCTCGGCGCACTGCCCGCCCGCGCGCTGATCGTGGTGCTGGTCGGCATCGCCAATCATGACAATATGGGATCGATCTTCCGCAATGCCGCCGCCTTTGGCGCGGATGCCGCGCTTCTCGATCCGACCTGCTGCGATCCGTTGTACCGCAAGGCAATCCGCGTCTCGGTGGGCGCGGCCTTGAAAGTCCCCTTCGCCTGCTTTGCCGATACCGCCGGCTGCACCGCAATGCTCGACCGGCAAGGCTTCAGCCAATTCGCCTTGTCGCCGCGCGGGCAGATCGACATTCGCGATGCCAAGAGAAACGAGCGGCTGGCGCTCTATCTCGGCACCGAGGGCGAAGGCCTGCCGGAAAGCCTGCTTGCCCGCCTGCAGACTCTGCGGATCGGTATGGCGCAGGGCTTCGACAGCCTGAACGTCGCCGCCGCATCAGCCATCGCGCTGCATCATTTTTCCGGAGCCTAATTTAGAGCCGGGGCGTCCCGCTCGCGCTTGTGGAATCTTAGTCGGTCGAAGCGGCCTTCTGCAGCGCCCGCACCCGATCGGCAAGGCTGCGTCCGCCGCTCCCCGGCCGCGTATCCTCAGGCGCTGCAAGCGCCCGGGCGATCGGCGAATCCGGCCCGTCGAGCTTTGCCGTCAAGGCCACGACTTGCGCCGCCAGATCGTTCATCTCTTCGCGCAATGCCGCGCTGGCGCTGCCGGTATCGTCTCCGGTCCGCGATTTCGACGTTTCGACGGCAGCAAGATCTGTCTTCAGCCGTCTGTTCTCGCGTGCCAGCGACGTCAGCCTGGCCTCCAGCCGCTCGCGGTCGGCGTCGAGCTTGGCGGTTGTCTGTTCGATGTCGCCGTTGGCGGCCACATTGACCTGGGTGCCTGGCACGCCGGCAAGACCCACCGCAGGCGCCCTTTCAGCGCCTTTCGGCTTTTCGCGAAGGCGCACCAGTTCCTTCTCGCGGCGCTCGAGCCTGTCCTCGCGATCGGCCAGCGAGGCGAGCAGGCGTTCGACCTTCTTTTCCAGGTCGCCGGTTCTTTTCTTCTCGGCCTTCAGCGCGTCCCGCAAAACCTTGCTTTCGGCTGCCAATTCCTGGCTGCGCCTGTCCGCCTCCTTGCGCTGGCCGCGCAGCAGCGAAATGTCGCTTGCCAACTTCTGCAGCTCGGATTCGCGCGCCACCAGCTCGATCTGCCTGCTGCTGGATGAAAAACTGGCGTCGTCATACATGTGCTCCAGTTTCCGCAGTTCGAGCCCGCGCTTTTCGAGGGCGCGCTCGGTCTCCGCAAGCCGTTCCGACAGCTGCTGCAGTTGCTCATCGCGCTTGCGAAGCTCCTCGCCGCTGGCTGTAAGATCGGCGACGACCCGGTTCTTGTCCTGTCGCTCGGCCGCCAATTCCTTCAGGGCTTCGCGGTCGCGGCCGATCTCGACCAGCTGTTCGGCGGCTTTCTCGCGCAATGACTTGACGGTCATTTCAAGCCGGCGCACCGAAACCGCGAACTCGGCGCGAATGCGATCCTTGTCCGCCTGGATCTCGGCCAGCGTCAACGGCATCGAGCCCTCGACGCGCTTGCGCGTCAGCGCCACCGCCCGCCGCCACACGGCCGGAGCAATCATCAGCGCCAGGAAGCCGGCGCAGAGAAAGCCGAGAACAAAGAACAGGATCGACTGGACCAAGATGACTATCCGTTGTGCATGGCAACCGCCAAAGGTCGACTTTGCCATCTTCGCATGACGGAAATCCGGCGCCACGGCAAGAGTATGCCGCGGCAAAGCTCAGACCGTGGGATCACAGCTCCAATCGCAGTGGCGCCATCATGCAGGTGTCAGAACGGATTCCAGGTCGCGCGCTGGGTGAGCTTGAGGTAGCCGAGATTGACGCCGAGACGGGCGCCGACGCCGGTACGGATCGGCACGAGCAGCACATTGTTGTTCTTCAGCACGTTGAAGCCGACGCCGGCGACGACATAGGCGGAGCCGGCGACGCCGCCAAAACGATTATAGAGGCTGCTCACATCGTCGAGATTGTAGACCAGCATCATGACGCGCGAGCCCTCGCCGCCGAAATCCCAGCCGAGCGAAGGGCCTTGCCAGAACACTTTGTGGTCGCCGGCATTCTTGGTGTAGAGCGTGCCTTCGCCATAGGTCAGGCCACCGATCAGCGCCCCGGACCCCTCTTCGCCGAGCAGATAGCCGTTCGGCAGGCCATAGGTGGCGAAAATCTTCTCGACGACGGTGGCGAGCCCGCCCGATGTAGCGCCGAAGAATTTATGACCGGAATCGACGATCTCCTGCGCGGTGTATTCCTGCGCCCGCGCCGCCGATGCCGAAAAGGCGACAAGGCCGATGAGCGCGATCGTCATTGAGATGACACGGAAAAAAGTCCGGTCGTAGAATCGGGAAACCATGCTTCCAATCTCCGTCAGGGAGCACTTTCGCCGACGCCTCGCACCCGTACGGCTCTTTGGCGGCCGTTAAGGATGACTGTTAGGGGCAAACTATGCCGTAATCCTTTTTCAACCATTAAACTCCCACATGAAGATGGCGGTTCGAAGGCTGTTTTCACATCGCCCGCGCAGCACCCTGCTGCGTGAACACGCCATTTTCGACAATCATGATTTCGGATTTGTTGCTGCACGCACAAGCGCTGTGTATTCAGAATGCTTGGGAGAGAGCGTGATTCGTGTGGACAGGCGTGATCATGATCGCCCGGTCATTGTGTTGTGAAATTTGCAGGGATTTTTGCCGATGGCCGAGCTTTTCACCCTTTCCGCACCCGATCTGGCAGCGCTGCTGTGCAGCCGGGTCTGCCACGACATCATTTCGCCGGTCGGCGCCATAAACAACGGGCTTGAGCTGCTCGACGAAGGCGGCGCCGACGAAGACGCCATGAAGCTGATCCGCCAAAGCGCCAAAAACGCCTCCGCCCGCCTGCAATTCGCCCGCATCGCCTTCGGCGCCGCCGGTTCCGCCGGCATGCTGATCGACACCGGGGACGCCGAGGCCGTGGCCATCGCCTTCCTGAAGAACGAGAAGCCGGAACTGATCTGGAACGGAACCCGCGCACTGTTGCCCAAGAACAAGGTCAAGCTGCTGCTCAATCTCATCCTCGTCGCTAACGCCGCCATTCCGCGCGGCGGCAGGCTGGTGGTCACGCTGGAGAACCTCGAGACCGAGCCGCGCTTTGCGCTCGCGGCGAGCGGCCCGATGCTCCGCGTGCCGCCCAAATTCCTGGAATTGCATTCCGGCCACAGGCCGGAAGAGCCGATCGACGCGCATTCGGTGCAGCCCTATTACACGCTGCTCCTGGCCCGCGAAGCCAACATGACGATTTCGATCCATGCGACCGCCGACGAGATCGTCCTTTCCGCAGCCTGAAGTTCTCCTAAAGAGCGGGGAAAGTATTTTTCTCAAGTCATATTTGCGGCGTTGTCCTAACATCTGTGGGCGGGCTTGCGGATTGATTGCGTGAAGCATTGCGAAAGAAGATTTCACTTAAAACACCTTCAGGAAAATTTTACCTAACGGCTTTTCGGCTTCTTTACCAGATCGGCCTATGTTCCCCGGCAGATGCCACGACGCTGCCGGTTCGCCGCATGGCAAAGAGGGTCCCGGAATGAAACGCTGCATGTTCGTCGACAATTCGAGCGTCATCAGGAAGGTCGCAAGGCGTATCCTGGGCGGTTCCGGCATGATGGTGATCGAAGCCGCCAGCGGCCACGAGGCGATCGAGATGTGCGCGGCCGACATGCCTGATATCATCGTCGTCGACGGCGCCTTGCCGGACATGCAGGCGCAGGACCTCATCCGCCGCCTGCGCGCCATGGAAAGCCCGGTATTGCCGCAGGTTTTGATTTCGCTGGTCGAGGTCGATGTCGGGGCGATCATGCGGGCAAAACGAGCCGGCGCCCAGGGCTACCTGCTGAAGCCGTTCAACCGGCCGCAACTGCTCGAGTGCTTCCGCGCCTTGAAGATTGCCGCCTGATCAGAGCTGTTCCATTCCGACGAAAATCGGATCGGCTCTATCTTGTTGTTTTGCCGGGTTCTTTTCCGAAAAAATCGGCGCCCACCTTGGGATCACGCCCCTAGTTCAGGCGCTGACGCGGATATCTTCGGGCTCACGCAGCACATAGCCGCGGCCCCAGACGGTCTCGATGTAATTCTGCCCGCCAGACGCGGCGTCAAGCTTCTTGCGCAGCTTGCAGATGAAGACGTCGATGATCTTCAGTTCTGGCTCATCCATGCCGCCATAGAGATGGTTAAGGAACATTTCCTTGGTCAGCGTGGTGCCCTTGCGCAGCGAGAGCAGTTCCAGCATCTGATATTCCTTGCCGGTCAGATGCACGCGCTGGCCACCGACCTCAACGGTCTTGGCATCGAGATTGACCACCAGGTCGCCGGTGGTGATGACCGACTGGGCGTGGCCCTTGGAACGCCGCACGATGGCATGGATGCGGGCGACCAGTTCGTCCTTGTGAAAGGGCTTAGTCATGTAATCGTCGGCGCCGAAGCCGAGGCCGCGCACCTTGTCCTCGATGCCGGCCATGCCGGAGAGGATGAGGATCGGCGTCTTCACCTTGGACAGGCGAAGTGTTCTCAAAACTTCATAGCCCGACATGTCGGGGAGATTGAGGTCGAGGAGAATGATGTCGTAATCGTAAAGCTTGCCTAGATCGACGCCCTCTTCGCCAAGGTCGGTCGTATAGACATTGAAACTTTCCGATTTCAGCATCAGCTCGATGCTTTGTGCGGTTGCACTGTCGTCTTCTATCAGCAGAACGCGCATTTCATTCCCCTTTTCTGCTGCCGGACCATTTCACGACCCGTCCAGGACCGGAGCAGTGATTGCCTGAGCAGAGGCTGCCATCGAATGGTTAATAAAACCTAATTCCCCGTCCATGACGGTATCAGATTTTTTAACCCCTTTCTACACCTTGTTGAATCCAATAACGAATCACAGACCCAAACCGTTAATGCAGCACATTAATAAGCCAGACTAAGCGACTCTTCGGACTCGTTGGCCGGGTTTCCCGACGAGAAGCAGAATTTTTACCCGCCCTTAAGTCCTGAGCCGTATGATTAACAATGCCCGTAAACGAATGGTTACCGCCGGCAAAAAACTTTAGGAGTTTGTTTCCCATAGTTCGGGGAAAGCCGGTGGAAACGGGTCAAGCCTGGGCCTTGCCGGGTGAATTGGACGATATGTGCAGGTGTGCGTTTCCGGGAGTACCGAATCATGAAGTCACGTGAAAACCTCGTTCGGCTGAAGCAATTTCAGGTGAGCGAGAAGCGGCGGCAGCTGCTGCAGCTCGACATGATGATCGCCGAATTCGAGCGCATGGCCGTCGAGCTGGAACTTCAGATTGCTGCCGAAGAGAAGAAGGCCGGCATCACCGACATCAATCACTTTGCTTATCCGACCTTCGCCAAGGCGGCACGTCTGCGCCGCGACAACCTTAGAAATTCGCAAAGCGACCTCGCCCAGCAGCGAAATGTCGCCGAATCATTGCTGAGCGAAGCCGAAGCGGAGCTTTCCAAGGCCGAGATGCTGGAATCGCGCGACACCAAGGCGCGCGACACGGAAGCCGGCGGCCGCAGCGCCATGATCGGCTGAAAACAAGACTCTAACGCGCGTCGCGCTTGTGCGCTATTGCTGCGCACCGACTGTGCCCGCCTCAGGCATCCAGATCTACTTGCTGTTCCGCCGCCCGTGCGCGCGCATTTTTGATGTCGGGCACATGCTGCTCCGACCAGGCTCTGATCTGATTGAGCAGTCCTGCCAGGTTCTGGCCAAGTTCGGTCAGCTCATATTCGACACGCGGCGGAATGACCGGGAAAACCTCGCGCCGCACAAGCCCGTCGCGTTCCAGGATACGCAGCGTCTGCGTCAGCATTTTCGGCGTGATGCCTTCGAGCTTGCGCGCCAATTCGCCGTTGCGGAGCCGGCCCCGGCGCAGCGCACAGATCACCAGGTAGACCCATTTGCTGGCGAGCGTCTCGAGCACGGCGTGTGACGGGCACGACCGCCGAAAGGCGTCATAGCCAAAAGGGGAAACATCTTCACTATCCATGAGGTGTGTATATATCAACAAGGTACATACTAGACAAGAGAAAATAACTATCCAAATGATAGTGGCACATCAAAACCAGCAGGAGAGCCTTCCATGCGTGCCATTATCCAGAATTCCTTCGGCGGACCCGATGTCCTCGTCATTGCCGATCGCCCCGCGCCATCACCCGAAGCCGGCGAAGTGCTCGTCCGCATCGAAGCGGCCGGCATCAATCCGGTCGATGGTGCGGTGCGCGGCGGCCACTATCCGCTGCTTGGCGAGCCGCCTTTTGTCCTTGGCTGGGATGTTTCGGGGACTGTCGAGGCGCTGGGCTCCGGCGTCTCCGGCCTCAAGGTCGGCGATGCCGTGTTCGGCATGCCGCGCTTTCCCAAACAGGCGGCAGCCTACGCCGAACTCGCCGCTGTCCCGGCTGATGAGCTTGCGCCGAAACCTGAAGGCATAGATCACGCGCAAGCCGCCGCGCTGCCGCTGGCCGGCCTGACGGCCTGGCAAGGCCTTGTCCGCCATGGCCGGCTCGATTCTGCCAAGCGCGTGCTGATCCACGCCGGAGCCGGCGGCGTCGGCCACCTGGCGGTGCAGATCGCCAAGGCGCACAGCGCTTACGTCGTCGCGACCGCCAGCCCGGAAAAGCTCGATTTCGTCCGCTCGCTCGGCGCCGACGAGGTGATCGACTACACAAGGGATGATTTCACCGCGAAGGCCCGCGACATCGATCTGGTTCTGGACCCGTTCGGCGGCGTGCATGCGGAGCAATCACTGAAAGTGCTCACTGCCGGCGGCGTTCTGGTGTCGCTGCTCGATGTCAGCGATGCCACCAAGGCAAAGGCCAGGACGCGAGGCATCCACGTCGAGCGCATGTCCGTAGTGCCCGACCGTGCCGCTCTGGTGGAGCTCGGCAAATTGATCGACGCGAAAAAGCTGGCCGTCCACGTGGCAAAGGCGTTTCCCCTCGAACAGGCCGGTGCCGCCCATGCCTTTCTCGCCACCAGGCCGATCGGCAAGGTGGTGCTGACGGTCTGAAATTGCAGATCGTCGCCCCTCGCAGACGTAAGGGCGCTGATCAGCGCCCTTATCGGCCTAATGCCGGTATTGCTGGATGCGCGTGGTGCGCAGGCCGGCAAGGCCGTATTCGTCGATCGACGCTTGCCAGGACAGGAATTCCTCGGTGGTGAGCTTGTAGCGCTGGCATGCCTCTTCGAGGCTCAAAAGCCCGCCACGCACCGCCGCCACCACTTCCGCCTTGCGCCGGATAACCCAGCGACGTGTGTTCGTCGGCGGCAGATCGGCGATGGTAAGTGGGCTGCCGTCCGGCCCGATAACATATTTGACTCGCGGTCTAATTAGATCGGTCATCGTACTCTCTACAAAAAACTCAAAGACCCAATCCCCACCACATTACCGCCACAGCTTTAAAATTTGCCTAAGCAGACCCTAATGGTTAGGTAAGGATCATGAACGCGGCGTTAGCCTTTTCATCGGCATTTGAAACATCTGCCGGCAAGCGCATTGAACCCGGCAGGAAAAATGAGCCGGCCCGGCAAAGCTGGCGCAGCCGAGACGCTTGACCTATATTCCGGCCATTGGCATTGAAGCGCCGCGCAGAACGAAAGAACCATGAACAGCCTCGATCTTCCCGGACGCCCCGAAAACACCCGCGTCGTCGTCGCCATGTCGGGCGGTGTCGATTCGTCGGTCGTTGCCGGCCTCCTGAAGCGCGAGGGCTACGACGTCGTCGGTGTCACGCTGCAGCTTTATGACCACGGCGCGGCAACGCACCGGGCCGGCTCATGCTGCGCCGGCCAGGACATCGACGATGCCCGCCGCGTCTCCGAGACGCTCGCCATCCCGCATTACGTCCTCGATTACGAGGAGCGCTTCCGCAAGGCGGTGATCGACCCGTTCGCCGAGAGCTATGTCGCCGGCGAAACGCCGATCCCTTGCGTTTCCTGCAATCAGACGGTGAAATTCGCCGACCTTCTTGCGACCGCCAAGGAACTCGGCGCCGACGCGCTGGCGACCGGCCACTACATCCGTTCCGGCGCCAATGGCGCCCACCGCGCGCTTTACCGGCCGGTCGACGCCGACCGCGACCAGAGCTACTTCCTGTTCGCCACCACCCAGGCACAGATCGACTATCTGCGTTTTCCGCTCGGCGGCCTGTCGAAGCCTGAGGTTCGCGCCATCGCCGAGGAGATGGGACTGACGGTTGCGGCCAAGCAGGACAGCCAGGACATCTGCTTCGTGCCGCAGGGCAAGTATTCCGACATCATCGCCAAGCTGAAGCCGGCTGCCGCCAATCCAGGCGACATCGTCCATATAGACGGGCGCGTGCTTGGCCGCCACGAGGGCATTTTGCGCTACACCGTCGGTCAGCGCCGCGGCATCGGCATCGCCTCGGGCGAGCCGCTCTACGTCGTTCATCTCGACGCCGACCGGGCCCGCGTCGTCGTCGGCCCTCGCGAGGCGCTGGAGACCCACAAGATCTTCTTGCGCAACATGAACTGGCTGGGCGATGGCCCGCTGACCGCTATCCCGGCGGCCGGGCTTGAGCTTTTCGCCAAGGTGCGCTCGACGCGGCCGCCGCGCCCGGCCGTGCTGCATCACCGCGCCGGTGTCACTTCGGTGGAACTGGTCGACGGCGAATCCGGCATCGCGCCCGGTCAGGCTTGCGTGCTCTATTCCGACGATGGCAACGAGGCGCGCGTGTTCGGCGGCGGCTTCATCGAGCGCTCCGAGCGCGGCGCCGAGGCCGAGGCGATGCTGACGCGGCTTGCCGTCCAGCCGGCGCGGGTTCCCGCCGAATAGACGGCGTTTTCTCTTAGGGCCTTGTATGGGCGGGCCTTGTATGGGCGACGGTGCCGGCGGTCAGGATGCGCAGCACGCGGATGGCCTCCTCGCCGCTGGTGCGCGGTTCGGCCCGCGTCTCGATGCAGTGGATGAAATGCTCCAGCTCGCGCGTCAGCGGCATGCCTTCACCGACCGCGACATAGGACGGCTCGTTGGCGGTGAACGCCCATTGGCCGCTGTCCTGCCACACCGCGTGGCGATAGACGGCAAGCTTGCGCTCCCACGGCTCGACATCGTCGAACACCGCCATCGCCTTGGTGCCGACAACGGTCAGCCGCCGTTCGCGGTAAGGGTTGAGCCGCGAGGCGAACAGATGGCCGCGCAGGCCGTTGGGAAAGCGCATGTGCAGATGCGCAAAGTCGCTGAGATTGTCGAGAAGAGCAGCGCCTTCGCCGCGCACTTCGACCGGTTCGGTGCCGGTGATGGCCAGGATCATCGACAGATCGTGCGGCGCCAGATCCCATAGCGCGTCGTTTTCGGTGTGGAACTTGCCGAGGCCGAGCCGATGCGAATGGATGTAGCGGACTTCGCCGAGTTCGCCATTGTCGATCAGCGCCTTCAGCGTCTCGAAGGCGGGATGAAAGCGCAGCACGTGGCCGACCATGAAGACACGGCCATTATCGGCGGCCGCCTGCACCGAGCGTTCGGCATCGGCCACCGTCAGCGCGATCGGCTTCTCCACCAGCACGTCCTTGCCGCCGAGCACGGCGCGCACCGCCATGTCGGCATGGAACTGCGGCGGCAGCGCCATGACAATGGCGTCGACATCGTCGCGGGCAAACAGCGCCTCCGGCTCTATCGCAAGGCAATCCTGCTCGCTGGCAAAACCCTCCGCACGCGCGGGGTTGACGTCCGAAACCGCATGCAGCGCGCCGAGCGCCTTTAGGGTGCGGATGTGGTTGCTGCCCCAGTATCCGCAACCGAGGACTGCAATGCGCGGTTTCATCAATTCATGACCATGACTTTCGTGGCCGAGACATAGCGACGTGCCTCGCTGAACTCAACCCCGGCCTGTGCGCCCAAATGTCTGCCCGGCAAAGCTTTCGGGGCCAGCAATATGCCGGCGCGGCAGCCACTTCGATGCTTGACAGGCTTGGCCTCGCAACCTTATATCCGCGCGACCTTGGCGAACGCGCCGATATGCCTGCCGATTTAAGCTGGATTTCGGGCCTTCGCCGCCCTGGCGGGGTAGCTCAGTTGGTTAGAGCACGGGAATCATAATCCTGGGGTCGGGGGTTCAAGTCCCTCTCCCGCTACCACCTTTCCCCACACTCCTTTGACGCCGTTGGGAAAGGCATCCTCGCCCAGGAGCGCGGTCAGACGCCCCGCGATTTCGACTTCAATGCCGCCGATCCTTGATGGATCTCGAAACACAGTAACAGTTTCGATCAAGTCCCGCATCGCCTCTGCAGTTTCGGAATCGCCGGCCACAACGCCTTCGGCAAGCCCTGTTTGAAGCTGGTTTAGTTGTTCCTCGTAGCGCGCCAGCACCGCAGGATGCAGTGCAATGACATCAGTCGGCGCGGGCACGTTGTCCAGCTCGGCTACAATGCACTTACGTTCTTCATTGAGCGCCGTTGATTGCGGCCCCAACACGGCTGGGTCGCCATGACCCTTGGCGATGGCATTGACCAGCCGATCGATCTCCCGAGATAGCTCTCCAAGCCGTCGTTCCAAACGAGTGCGCTTCGCATCGGTTTCGGCTGCCAGGCGCCTTCGTTCTTCGTGATACGTCTGGACGTACTGGGCTATCACATCCGGATGGCGCATCTCCGCGGTGAGCCCGTTTAAGACAGCATTCTCGACCGTATCCAGATAGAAAGTCTTCGGATCAGGGCATGTCCCGTTCTCTGTCGCCGCCGAGCAACGGATACGAATTCGCCTGGACTTGTCCTTGCCGTTTGAGGACATCCCCGCTCCACAAGCACCGCACCTCAAAAGCCCCGACAACATATGTCGGGGCCGGCGCTGATGGCTTGGGTGTGTAACTGCACGAGCCTTTTTCCTGGCTCGTGCCGCTTCAAACAGTTCGGGCGAGATAATGGCAAGGTCGGGAACTTCGACAGTTTGCCATTCGCCTCTAGGATTTGGGCGCGAGATACGTTTGCCGGTGTCGGGGTCCTTGACCATTCGGACCTTGTTCCAAATCAGCCGGCCGGCATAAAGTTCATTCTGAAGCAGCCCAGTCCCTCTTTGTGCATTTCCATTGATGGTGGAGGCATTCCAGACTCGACCGCGAGGTGGTGGTATGCCGTCTTTATTGAGATTGTAAGCGATGTCGCGCGGCGTCCGTCCGTCAACGTATTCCCTAACCACGCGACGCACGACCTCGGCTTCGTCCTCTGCGATCAGGCGCTTTCCAGGGTCGCCCAGCAGGTAAGAATAGCCGTAGGTTAATCCACCCGCATGGAGTCCTTTGTTAACTCGGCCAGCTTGGCCTCGCCGAACTTTGTGAGCATTGTCCTCTCGATAGAGCTGCCCAACAAGGCCGCGAAGCCCGACCAAGACTGTGTTTACCACCCCCTCATGAACGGCACGAATTTCGATCCCAAGAAATGAGAGGCGCTTGTGAATGCCGGCAAGGTCTTCCATGTCACGAGAGAGCCGATCAAGCGCCTCGACGACGAGCACATCAAATTCGTGCTCACGAGCTTTGTCCATAAGGTGGAGCAAACCATCGCGCCCCATGACCGAACCGCCGGAGCGAGCTCGATCGTCAAACGTTGCGACAACGTTCAAACCCTCACGCTCAGCGTAAGTTCGGCAGAGCGTGAGTTGATCGTCTATTGATCGTTCATTCTGAAGATCGGTTGAGAAGCGTGCGTATATCGCGGCTCGATTCATGATCTATTTTCTCGGCCTGTTCGCGCGCGTGATCTTCGCGGGCCGCTTGGCGCGCGAGAGCGCTTGCAAGACGCAGAATCGCTCTGTCGGGCGCCGGGCGCAAGATGCTTTTGTGGGATTTCACCACCATTGCGGGTGGCGCTCGTCATGGAAGAATAGCCAGGGGCACAATCTCGCGGAAAATACCAGTCCGCAGAATGCGCGGCCTCCTTCAAGCCTGCCGAGATCACTTTCTTGGTCCATGTCTCGCAAGATGTGTTCAGGCGCGAGACAAGAGAAGGCATCAAATCCGTCGGTCGCAAAAAGGGATAGCAAGGCGTGCTATTCGGAAACCACAAGCTTGATCGGTTGCTCTCGTTGAATCAGCCCTTGCGCTTGGCAGCTGCTGCTCGGCCCCTCGTCGGACTCCAGTGATTGCTCGTCAGCCTACAACACCGATGCGAAAATCGCATCAGCTTCGCGGATGACCGAGGTTTCCAGGCCTTCAGCGGTCTCGCTAATCCGAAGCTGATTCCGACAGTCAGCTCGGAGCTCCTGGCCCGAACTTGTTGAGAGCTTGGCCGACTCGGTTGCAGCACGAACCGCCAACCAATGCGCGCCCTGACTTATCGCAGTGTCATAGGCTTTAGTTAGGACTTTCATCCCTCGGGTCACATCCGCCTTGGCGATCAAGCAACCCTCAATACGTTCTATTTCAGCCTGCGCCCATCTCTCGTCGGTCTTGTCCATCGCCTCGATAGCATTCTCGATCGCCCCGAGGCCCTCATCGATCCGTCCATGCCGGAGGCAAATATCCGCAATCGACGAATAGAAGTGTGGCAAGTGCAGTTCAGAGCCCGTCGAGCGCCAACGGTTAATGCCATCTCGCAGCATTTTGAGCCCTTCGTCGGGTAGGTCGCTGCCGATGGCCCAGCCGAGCAACGTGCGAGCACCGCCGGACCAGGATGCCAGTCTGCGGTTGTCAGCTAAAATGAGCATCTGTTCAGCGATCGCGCGGCACTCGACCGGCTCATTGCGGAAACGTCGAGCAAGGGCGAGGTTCATGAGGATAAATGCCAGATTGAGCGGATGATCGAGCCGCTCCGCGGTTTCAACGCTCGACGCACAATTGGCGAGCCCGGTATCGACCCGCCCTGCGAGCACCTGCGCCACGCCGAGATAACTGCGACAAATCGAGGGGCCGTCCTCTCCATACCTTGCGACATCGAAATGCCTATCGGAGGTCGCCCAGGCATTGATTCCAGCCTCGGCCTCCCGTGCAGCATCCCCAATGGCACCGAGATAGAAATAGGACGTGGCGAGCGCCCGATGCGCCAAAGTCGTTTCCTCAACGTTTTCTCTGCGCGAGGCTTCGACAAGGAGTTCCTTGGCCAAGTGTCGGCTCCGGTGCAGGTCAGGCCGGTCAAGATAGAAGTTCCAAAGCGAACGTCGGGCAAAAAAGAGGTTGGACGTGAGGCCCGTGGATATACAAAGCTCTTCGGCACGGAGAAAGTTCGCTTCAACCTTCTCCGACGCATATCCAGCTGACGCGTTCAGCGGGACGCCCATTTCAATCCGGATTCCGAGTTCAAGCTCATTTGCATCGCCCGAGTTAGTGACTGCTTCCAGGGCGTGCAGCGCGCTCGTGAAATGCGCGACCGCCTCCGGATTGGCAAATCGCGCCGCGGCAGCGCGCCCAGCTTGGAGGAAGCATTCAGCTGCCTCACGATACCGCTTTGCCGCCATGAGGTGGTGTGCAACCAGCTCCGGTTCGGCTGTCGACTCCGAGCCGAGTTTGTCGGCCAGTTGGCTGTGTATGTGCTGGCGCACCGATTTCAACATGCTGTGATAGGCAGCATCGCGAACGAGCGCGTGCTTGAACGTGTATCGTGCGTCCGAGCCCCGTCCGCGACGGAAGACGAGCTCGGCATCCACGAGCTGATCGAGTGCCTCTTCCAACTGGGCAGCGCTGAGCCGCGTGACCGATCGAAGGAGGTCGTGGCGGAATTCGCGGCCGATGCATGCGGCCATTTGCGCAACTTCCTTGACCGGCTGCAATCGGTCGAGGCGGGCCATCAGCGAATCGTGCAACGTTAGCGGAATGTCGAGATTTGCGAGTCCGGCATGATCTTCGTCGAAGACGGCTGCGCGATCGAAGTGGCGGGCTTCAAGAACACCCTTTGTCAGCTCTTCAATGAACAGCGGCACACCATCCGTCGTGGCGATGATCTTGTCCACAATGGTGGGCGGTAGTCGAATATCGCCAGCGAGCTTCTCGATGAATGCGGTGGTCTGTTCACGGCCCAGGCGATTAAGCGCCAATTTCGTCACTATGGGATGTCCGCCAAAACCGTGTTCGAAGGTCGGTCTCGTCGTCACCATCATCATGACCCGAGCGTGCTGAATCCGTTCGACACATTGATCCAACAATTCGAGTGTTGTCGCGTCAATCCAGTGGATGTCCTCGATCACGAACAACAATGGCAGCCTTGCTGCAGCGTCGAGAATGTCGTCCAACAATCCGTCAAGCGTTCGCGCTCGCAGTTGCTGCGGATTCAGGCCCGTCAAAGCATCGCTGTGGTGGTTTTGAAGATCGAGCAGGGAAGCGAAAATAGGCAACAACGGATTTGCTGGACCTTTGGTGGCTTCGAGTTTTCTGACCTTCTCTTCATCCTCATCGGCTTCTCCAATACCGATAGTGCGGCGGAGCTGCTGAACAGCTGGATAGAGCGGCGAGCCAGAGTAATAGGGCGAGCACTGATAGCTCACCCGCACATGGTTCTCTTGAGAGACCGCGTCGATCAAGGCGCGGGTGATGCGAGATTTTCCGATACCCGCCTCGCCGCTGAGAAGCACGAGCTGGCCTTCGCCCCTCTTCGCTTGGCCCCATCGTTCGAGAGCAAGTCCGAGTTCGAGGTCTCTTCCGAACATGACTTGAGGAGCGCTCGTGACGCGCGCGTCATAGCGTGTCTCGATGGCATGTTCCCCGACAACCAGAAATGGCGAGACGGGTACCGAAAATCCCTTCAGTTCGATAGGACCGAGGCTCTCGACCGCGAATATTCCGCCGAGCAACTTTCTCGTGCTCTCGGCGACCACCACATATCCCGGTTGGGCCAGGGCTTGCAGCCGAGCGGCGAGATTGGGTGTTTCGCCAATGACGACTTCTTCGTGTGCGGACCCAGTCCCGATGACTTCTCCGACGACACATAATCCCGTGGCAATTCCCACTCTAGCTGCCATTGGCACTTGAGCAGGAGTGCGCAAACTGGCGACAGCTTTCACAATGGAACGTCCAGAGCGGACCGCCCGCTCGGCGTCCTCCTCGTGGGCGAGTGGCCAGCCGAAGTAGCACAGCACGCCGTCGCCCATGAATTTGGCGACGTAGCCATCATAACGGGCGACCTCTGCGGCGACCAACGATTGATATGCGGCTATGACCGAGCCCAAGTCCTCAGGATCGAGCGTCGAGGCCAGCACGGTCGATCCCACGAGGTCGACGAACATAACCGTCAGGTTGCGCCTCTCTGCCTCACTCCCCTCTCGCCTAGGCACTGCACTTTGGAGAGCATCCCGCTTGGCATTGTCGTTTGCTTTCGGCGGTTGGGCCGGTGGATGCGAGAGCTCGGCGATCGCGGCCAGGATTCTTCTCCGGTGACCAACAGATTTTACGCCAAGCTCCCGCAGGTCATCGTCGGAGAGCTTTGGTAGAATTGCCGGTTCAATGTCGTTGTCGATGAATGCGCCGGCATACTGCTCAAGGCCCAAACCTTGCAGCCATGAAGCGATCTCCTTGCCGCCCTGCTGACGATCCATCGAAGCAGTCAAGCGCACATACTCAAAATGTCAATCGGACCGCCTAAGAATGCGTCACCGTTTGTGGTCAGGTGCGGACGAGCAGCGTCCGCGCTGCACCGAAGCGCTCCCCATCCGATTGCCTGGGCTCACCGCTGCTCCTGGCGCAACCGCGACCTCCAAAATGATCGCCAACAATGTCTGCGTTCAGGCAGTGGCAACAGTGCCTTCAATGGCTGACATGCTGAAGGGTTTCGGGTGCCGTTAGGCGTACGAAAGTCTCTCATGCAGGAACCCGCGGGCCGCACGCTCTGAGCTATGGAGAT